>CAMFSN010000068.1 GCA_945983015.1 uncultured Bacteroidales bacterium | reverse complement strand
CGCATCTGGTTTGGGACCAGAGGGTCCTGTGTTCGAGTCACAGTACCCCGACAAAGACCGGCAGAAATGCCGGTTTTTTTTGTTGAAACGCTTAGCAAACAGCCGAAAGATTCGCTGATACGAAGAAAAAGAGTAACTTTGGGAGTTTGAACGGAGAGAATGTTTGATTTGTGAAAAAGGGATGCTTTATGGCGGATAATGATTGGAAGAAAAGACTCGGGGTTGTTTATTCCACTAACCCTGATTTTCAATATACTGAAGCTGAAGAAGAGCAGGTAAAAACGCTTGCCCCTTCATCTCAGAGGCTCATAGTCTCCCTGGACAGAAGGGCCAGGGCGGGAAAGCAGGTCACACTCGTGAAAGGCTTTGTCGGGAGTGAGGAAGACTTGGCAGCTCTGGGCAAAAGCCTCAAGGTCAAGTGTGGCGTGGGAGGCACGGCAAAGGATGGGGAGATAACTCTTCAGGGAGATCTTCGCGACAAGGTCGTAGCTCTGCTTCAATCTATGTCTTACAAGGCGAAAAGAGGAAACTGATGCTGTCGCAATTTTTTCCAAATGGTCTTTTGCGGCTTCCTAAAAGCGAGCCTGCAGTCGTCTTGGAACAAGTGACCTGGGCACAGCAGCCACACATCGCGGCTTTGATAATCATAGAGGCTTTTCTGATACTCTTTTTCCTAAAGGATAGGATTTTCTTTTTCAGAGAAGTGATTCCCTGCCTACAGCGTTGGAGAGCTCTGGTCTCTTTGGAGCATAATCTTCAGCAGGCCAGAAACCGCGACAGGCTCGCCCTGGTGATGAGCCCCGTCATAGTGCTTTGCCTTCAGGGCTGCCAGATGCTAAATCACTCCTTGGTCTGGATTACAGTGGTGCTGCTAGCCTGGTATATCTTGAGGCTGTTTTTGTATCTTCTTATCCCTCACCGACTTGTGAATTCGGAGTATTGGAGCGCCTGCCGTAATTCGATGAACTTTCTGCTCTCCGAGCTGGCCTGTCTCTGGCTTGTCAGCATAGCTTTCAGTCTGCTTTTTTCTCTGCCACTGCCGGCAAGAGCCTCTCTGCTTTGCATCGAAGCGGCACTTTGTCTTTTGTTTTTGTTTGTACGCCAATTCCAAATTTTATCATCTCAGTGTGGCTCTTTCCGCGCTTTTTTGTATCTTTGCGGACTCGAAATTATACCGGTCGTGGGATTGGTGATTATATTAGTTTTTGTGTGATGAGCGTAAAAAAGATACTTATATCGCAGAATGTTCCCAGCAATATGACGCCCTTTGAGGCATTGAAGGAGAAGTTTGGGGTAGAGATAGATTTTTTTCCTTTTTTTAAGATAGAGACATTGAGTTCCAGGGAATTTCGCAGCCAGAGGGTCAACCTCAGCGAATACACTGCCGTGGTCTTTTCTTCCCGAGCTGCGATAGATGCATATTTCGTCCTTTGTGAAGATGCCAGATTCAAAGTCCCTGAGACTATGAAGTACTTTTGCACCACCGAGCTGGTGGCCAATTATCTGCAAAAACACATAGTTTTCCGCAAGCGTAAGATATTCTCCGGAGATGGAACTCCTGCTTCCATAGTAAAGCTTATCGGCAGCAAACATCAGGGGGAGAAGTTCCTTGTGACTACTTCCGATTCTTCGAACGCCACTGCCTTGACTGAACTTTTTGACAAGGCAGGTCTGGACTATACCGTAGCCGAATTGGTAAAATCCGTATATCAGGACCTTACCTCTCTGGATTTGTCGTCTTACGATATGCTGGTACTCTATAACCGCTCAGACGTGGAGTCACTTTTCCATTCTTATCCTGAGTTCTCTCAGGGAGCTTTGAAGATAGTCTCCTATGGGCGCAGTGTGGTGAAAGCCATAGAGGATTCGGGTTTGCAGATCTCTCTGCAGGCACCTACCCCTGAGGCCCCTTCCGTATCGAAGGCTTTGGAGTTGTATCTCCAAAATCAGGTGTAGATTTATGTCAGCTGCGCCTCACGCTTTTCCTAAGAACGAGAAACTCTGTGGAAAGACTACCATAGCCCGGGTGATGAAAAAGGGACATTGGTTTTCTTCCACTTTTCTCAGGGTATGTTATCTAAAGGAGGAGCAGGGAAGGAACAGGATATTGACCAGTGTTCCCAAGCGCTATTTCAAAAGGGCGGTAAAAAGAAATCTTCTGAAACGCCGCATTAGGGAGGCATACAGACTGAATAAGGAACTTCTTCCGCAGGAGGGTTACCTCATCATGCTGGTTTACACTGGAGTGGAAGTGGCGGATTTTCCGAGCATAGAGGCGGAGGTAAGATCCGTGTTGAAAAAATTGGCATCCAGATAAATAGCTATGCTGCCTTTGAAGACAATACTTAATGCCCCTTTTATCTTTCTGATAAAATTTTATCAGAAGTGTATCTCGCCGCTTACTCCTCCTTCCTGCCGTTTTACTCCCACCTGCTCTCAGTATGCGCTGGAGGCTTTCCGTAAGTATGGGCCGCTGAAGGGCCTGTATCTTAGTGTCAGAAGGATACTCAGGTGTCATCCATTCGGGGGAAGCGGATACGACCCTGTACCCTAGAGAGTTTTTTTGTATATTTGCTCCCAGATGAAAAATATTCGTAACTTTTGCATTATCGCACATATAGACCACGGTAAGAGTACCTTGGCCGACCGACTTCTGGAACTTACCCAGACCCTTTCCGAAAGGGATATGGATAATCAGGTTCTGGACGATATGGATCTGGAGAAGGAGAAGGGGATTACCATCAAGAGTCACGCTATCCAGATGGCTTATCAGTATAAGGGAGAGACTTACAAGTTGAATCTTATCGATACTCCAGGGCATGTGGATTTCTCTTATGAAGTGTCCCGCAGCATAGCCTCCTGTGAGGGGGCCCTGCTGGTGGTGGATGCCTCCCAGGGGGTTCAGGCTCAGACTATTTCGAACCTGTATATGGCTATAGACCACGGCCTGGAGATTATTCCGGTTCTGAATAAGATAGATATGGAGTCGGCTCAGGTGGAGGTGGTGACCGATGAGATATGTGACCTGATAGGCTGTGCTCCCGAAGATGTCTATAGGGTGTCGGCCAGAACAGGGGAGGGAGTCGCCCCTCTGCTGGATGCCATAGTGGAGAAGATTCCTGCTCCTGTCGGGGATCCTCAGGCCCCTCTTCAGGCTTTGATCTTCGATTCGGTCTTTAATCCTTTCAGAGGAGTGATCGCCTATTTCAAAATCAAGAACGGGACTCTGAGCAAGGGGGAGAAGGTGAAATTTGTGGCCACGGGAATGGAGTACGAGGCTGAGGAAGTGGGACTTTTAAGAATGAAACTGGTTCCAAGCCAAAGCCTTGGCTGTGGTGATGTAGGCTATATCATCACCGGCATCAAGAGTGCAGTGGAGGTGAAGGTGGGTGACACCATCACTGCGGTGGAGAATCCTTGTCGGGAGGCTATCGCAGGTTTCGAGGAGGTGAAACCTATGGTTTTCGCCGGTATGTATCCGGTGCAGGCAGACAAGTTCGAGGAATTGCGCACGGTTCTGGAGAAATTCAAGCTGAACGATGCCTCCTTTGTGTACGAACCGGAGAGTTCATTGGCCTTGGGCTCAGGATTCAGATGCGGGTTTTTGGGCCTGTTGCATCTCGAGATAGTGCAGGAGAGGCTCTTTAGGGAGTTCGATATGGATGTGATTACCACTGTCCCGAATGTGTCGTATAAAGTTTATACCACGCAAGGGGAGGTGCTGGATGTGCACAATCCTTCGGGACTTCCTTCCCAGACGGTGATAGACCATATAGAGGAACCGTATATCAGGGCACAGATTATCTCTAAGACAGAGTTCTTTGGGCCTATAATGAAGTTATGCATAGACCGAAGGGGTACGCTCGTAAGCCAGCATTATATCACCGCGGACAGGGTGGAGCTGAATTACGATATGCCATTGGCAGAGATAGTATTCGACTTTTATGACAAGCTGAAGACCATATCGAAGGGCTATGCCTCCTTCGATTATCACGTGATAGGATTCAGACCTGCCAAGTTGGTAAAACTCGACATTCTGCTGAACGGGGAGCCTGCGGATGCCCTTTCCACTCTGATTCACGAGGACAATGCCTATGATTTCGGAAGGAAAATCTGCGTTAAACTGAAGGAATTGATTCCGAGACACCAGTTCGATATTCCTATTCAGGCGGCGATAGGGGCTAAGATTATAGCTCGAGAGACTGTAAAACAGGTGCGTAAGGATGTGACTGCCAAGTGTTATGGAGGAGACGTGACCCGAAAGCGTAAACTTTTGGAAAAGCAGAAGGAAGGTAAGAAGAGAATGCGTCAGGTGGGTTCTGTACAGGTGCCTCAGTCCGCTTTTATGGCTGTGTTGAAATTGGATTCTTAGAATATGAATGCTTTTTTGTTTTTGGGAAATATAGGAACGGGGGAGATTATCATCATAGCCCTGATAGTTCTGCTGCTTTTCGGAGGGGCTAAGATTCCTGAATTGATGAAAGGCTTAGGAAAGGGAGTGAAGAGCTTTAAGGATGGATTGAAGGAAGTGGAGGATGAGATTAAGGATATAGATAATAAGTAGATGGCTGACAGGGAGATGTCTTTCTGGGACCATCTGGAGGTTTTGAGATGGTCGCTTATAAGGGTGGCAGTGGCATTGCTGCTGGTCTTTGTCGCCGTCTTCATCTTGCTTCCTAACATCTTCGATTCTTTTATCTTAGGGCCTTCTTCTTCTGATTTTTTCGTCTATAAGTGGATGTCGCCCATCTTTTCCGCTGATTTTAAGGTGGATATTATCAATATTAATGTCACCACGCCTTTCTTTACTCATATGAAAGTGTCGTTCTGGATGGCGCTTCTGCTGATTTTCCCTTATCTGCTTTTCGAAGTCTGGCTATTTGTGGCTCCGGCCCTTTATCCAAAGGAGAAGAAGGGGGTAAAGACTGCTTTTCTGGGAGTGGGTTTTCTTTTCTATCTGGGTTGCGCGGTGGCTTACCTGCTGGTTTTCCCCTTGACTTTCAGGTTTTTGTCTTCTTATCAGATAAGTCAGGGGATGATTAGCCAGATATCTCTGGATTCTTATATGTCCACCTTTTTGTCCATTATTTTCATAATGGGTCTGGTATTTGAGATTCCTGTGCTGGCTGCCTTACTTTCGAGATTGGGAGTATTGAACAGGCCAATTTTGAAAAAGTACCGTCGACACGCCATAGTGCTGCTGCTGATTCTATCCGCCATAATCACTCCTACCGGAGACCCTTTCACGCTTATGGTGGTCTTCCTTCCAATCTACCTTCTCTACGAGTTTTCTATTCTGATAGTGAAAGGCTAAGGCTTATTATTTTCATTTGGGAAGCGGAATTCCGCAGGTCAATGCCGGTTTGCTTTTAGGAAAATATGATTAAATTTGTAAGATTTTAACAATTGGGAAAAATCTATGTTAGATTTGTTGTATATCCATTGGAATGTAGATCCGGTGCTCTTTCATATCGGACCCCTGAGTATCAGGTGGTATTCCTTGCTTTTCGTATCAGGCTTTATCTTCGGATATTATATTTTTCGCTCTTTCTTCCGTAGGGAAGGAGTGAGCGAAACACTGCTAGATCCGCTTCTGTACACTATGCTTATCTGCGTGGTGCTGGGAGCCAGACTAGGACACTGCATATTCTATGACCCGCAGTATTATTTCGGCAGTTGGCAGGGTTTTCTGGAGGTGTTCCAGCCCTGGAAAGGCGGACTCGCCAGCCACGGTGGAGCCATAGGCATAGTGATTGGCCTAATCTGGTATGCTAACAAGTACGGCAGGAAAGAAGGCATAGACTTCTGGTGGCTCGCGGACAGGCTGGTCATCATAGTGGGTTTCGCAGGTGCTTGCATCAGGCTCGGCAATTTCTTCAACTCTGAGATTTACGGTTATCATACCAGCCTCCCTTGGGGAGTGATTTTCGAGCGTAGCGGGGACCCTCTTCCAAAGCATCCTACTATGCTCTATGAGGCTTTGTGCTATGTGATTCTGGGCCTCGTTCTGCTTTATCTGTACAGACATAAGCTCAGCAAGGTGTACAGGGGAGAGTTCCTCGGCATTTTCATCACTTTCTGTTTTGGCTGCCGTGCGCTGCTGGAGTTTACCAAGGAGCCTTCGGTCACCCTCTTTCACATAGGTGATGTGGTTATCAATATGGGGCATATGCTCAGTATTCCTTTCATTATAGCAGGTATAGTGATTTGGGTATGGGCGCACAGGCGCAAGTGTCCTTCTGAGATTCAGAGAGCCATTAAGACTAAAACAAATTCTTTACACAAATAATAATTATGCAACAGTTTATCGATTCTTACGATTTTACAGGCAAAAAAGCTATCGTTCGCGTGGATTTCAATGTCCCTCTGAATGAGAATTTCGAAATTACTGACGATACCCGTATCCGCGCTGCACTTCCTACACTCAAGAAGGTGCTCGCAGGTGGTGGTGCACTCATCATTATGTCTCACCTGGGACGTCCTAAGAAGGTGGATCCTAAGTTCTCCCTCAAGCACATCCTTGCTCACGTAAGCGAGCTTCTCGGAGTTCCGGTTCAATTCGCCGAGGATTGTCAGAAGGCTCAGGCTCAGGCTGCCGCCCTTAAGCCAGGGGAGGTTCTGCTGCTCGAGAACCTGCGTTATTACGCAGAGGAGGAGGGCAAGCCTCGCGGACTTGCAGAGGACGCTACAGACGAAGAGAAGAAGGCTGCCAAAGCTGCAGTAAAGGCTTCTCAGAAGGAGTTCGTGAAGACATTGGCATCCTATGCGGACTGCTATATCAACGACGCCTTCGGAACCGCTCACCGCGCACACGCTTCTACAGCACTTATCGCCGAGTACTTCCCTAACGACAAGATGTTCGGATATCTGATGGAGGGTGAAATCAAGGCTATCGATAATGTACTTAAGAATGCTCAGCGTCCTTTCACTGCCATCATCGGTGGTTCTAAGGTGAGCTCCAAGCTTGCAGTTCTCGAGAATATGCTCGAAAAGGTGGATAACCTCATCATCGGTGGCGGTATGGGTTATACCTTCATCAAGGCTCAGGGTGGTCATATCGGTAACTCCCTGCACGAGGATGAGCTGATGCCACAGGCTCTTGAGATTCTCGCAAAGGCTAAGGAGAAGGGTGTGAACGTATATCTTTCAGTTCAGACTCTGGTAGCCGACGCTTTCAGTCAGGATGCAAATACCCAGGTAGTTCCTTCCAATGAGATTCCTGAGGGATGGGAAGGCGTGGATGCAGGCCCAGAGTCCCTGGCTAGATGGAGAGACGTTATCCTTAATTCGAAGACCATTCTCTGGAACGGTCCTGTGGGCGTATTCGAGATCGAGAAGTTCGCTCAGGGTACCCTTCAGATTGCAAAGGATCTTGCCGAGGCCACAGAGAAGGGGGCATACAGCCTTGTAGGTGGTGGTGACTCTGTAGCAGCCGTTACCCAGATGGGCTTCTCAAAGAAAGTCAGCTATGTAAGTACCGGTGGTGGCGCTATGCTTGAGGCTCTCGAAGGCAAACTCCTCCCTGGTATCGCAGCTATTTTGGAGTAATCTCCGGATTTATTGTTCGAACTCGCCGATGATGATGGCAGTGGAGACAGCTCTTTCTCCCGCCGCATCACTCGGCGAGTTTGCTGATATGCTGTTCTAAAAAATTGCGTATATTCTGTCTCTTATACACATCTCCGAGCCCACGA
>CAMFSN010000067.1 GCA_945983015.1 uncultured Bacteroidales bacterium | reverse complement strand
AGTCCGTCTCGTGGGCTCGGAGATGTGTATAAGAGACAGCTATAGGGTGGGGGATTTCTATGAGACCTATTCGGACGATGCCCTGACTGCCAGCAAGGTCTTGGGCCTGGTTCTAACCAAACGCTCGAATGGGGACAAGGAACCTACGCCTATGGCTGGTTTTCCGCACCACGCCATAGAGACTTATCTTCAGAAATTGGTCAGAGCGGGTTATAAGGTGGCCATCTGTGACCAGCTGGAGGATCCGGCTCTGGTGAAAACCAAGCTGGTAAAGCGAGGAGTGACGGAGATTCTGACCCCTGGAATTGCCTTTGGGGAGGGAATGCTGGAGCAGAAGGAGCATAATTTTCTCGTGGGGCTGGACTTTGATAACAAGACCTGCGGGGCCGCTTTCCTGGATGTGTCCACAGGTACTTTTCAGCTGGCTCAGGGAAGCATAGCTTATATTCAGACTTTGCTTTCTTCGTTGAAAGCCAGGGAGTTGGTCGTAAGAAGAGAACTCCGTTCCCAGGTGGCGGAGAAATTTCCGGATTATTATATTTCCGCCATAGACGAGTGGGCTTTCGTCTATGACGCCGCCTATGATAAACTCTGTCATCAGTTTGGGGTAAGCAGCCTGAAGGGTTTCGGAGTGGAGTCTTTTCCTCTGGCTATAGGCTGTGCGGGAGCCTTGATATTCTATCTGGAGCAGACTCAGCATGTGGGGCTTAAGAATATCTGTAGTATCTCCAGGATAGATGAGGGCAAGTTCGTTTGGATGGACCAGTTCACTTTCCGTAATCTGGAAGTTTTCAATTCTGCTGCAGGAAAGGACGGAGTGTCCCTGGTGGAGTGTATAGACCGTTGTCTGACGCCTATGGGAGCGAGGTTGCTACGCTCCTGGCTGGCTATGCCGGTTTTTGACGTCCGCGAACTTGACAGGAGATTGGACGTGGTGGAGTTCTTCCACGATAACGAAGGGGCTCTGGAGCAGATTCAAAGCCTGCTTTCCGAGGTGGGAGATTTGGAGAGAATTATCTCCAGGGCAGCCACCGGAAAGATTATCCCTCGCGAAGTCAAGACTTTGAGTCGTTCGCTGTCTCAGATGCAGCCGATTTCGGAGCTTGCAAAGGGCTCCCAAGTGGCAGCACTCGTGGCTTTGGGAGAGCAGATGGATGGGTGCAAGGCGTTGATAGACAGGATAGAAGGGACATTGGCATCAAGTCCAGCAGCCCAAGTGGGCAAGGGCGAGGTGATAGCGCAGGGCGTAAATGCGGAGCTGGATGAACTCCGGCAGATATCTTCCGGAGGAAAGGATTACCTGCTGGAAATTCAACGTCGCGAGATCGAGAGAACCGGCATAAACTCCTTGAAGATAGGCTATAACAATGTCTTTGGCTATTACATCGAAGTCCGGAACACTTTTCGGGACAGGGTACCTGCCGAGTGGATCAGGAAACAGACCTTGGTCAGTGCGGAACGCTATATTACTGAGGAACTTAAGTCCTACGAGGAGAAGATCCTTGGAGCCGAGGGCCGAATCTATGAGATAGAAAGCCGGCTCTATTCCGAGCTGGTCGCCTACATCGGCGAATTTATCAGAGCCATTCAGGCCAATTGCCTTGTCGTTTCGCAAGTCGATGTGCTGCAGGGCTTTGCCAGGCAGGCCATCGACAGGAACTATTGCCGTCCGGTGATAGACGAGTCCTTGAGCCTGGACATAGTTGAGGGCCGTCACCCTGTAATCGAGGCCAATCTTCCCGTGGGGGAAGAGTACGTCCCGAACGACTTGCACCTGGATAGCAGCAAAGAGCAGATAATGATACTTACCGGACCGAATATGGCCGGAAAGTCAGCCCTTCTCAGACAGAGCGCCCTGATAGTGCTGATGGCTCAGATAGGCTCCTTCGTGCCGGCTAAGAGTGCGCGCTTCGGCTATTTTGACAAGATATTTACCAGAGTGGGAGCCAGTGACAATATCTCCAAGGGAGAGTCCACCTTCATGGTGGAAATGCTGGAGACTTCTATGATTATGCATAATCTCAGCCAAAGGTCTCTGGTTTTGCTCGATGAGATAGGCAGGGGAACTTCCACCTATGACGGAATGTCCATAGCCCGAGGCATTGTGGAATACATACACCGCTTCGGGAAAGGGGCCAAGACCCTTTTCGCCACTCATTACCACGAACTGAATGACCTGGCAGATCAACTCCAAAGGGTGGTAAATTATCATATAGCGGTAAAAGAGGAAGGTAAGAATATCATATTCTTGAGAAAACTTCTTCCAGGAGGCGTGGCCCATAGTTTTGGTATTCACGTGGCGCGAATGGCGGGAATGCCGAAGGAAGTGGTGGAGGCGGCGGAGAGAACCCTGCTCGCCCTCGAGTCCGGAATGCCAGCTTCGCCCTCGGCTCCTGAGATGCAACTATCTCTTTTTCAACTTGATGACCCTACGCTCAGTTCCATTCGCGACCAGCTTGCCGCAGCTGATTTGAACAATATGACTCCACTTCAGGCCTTTGACTTATTACGACACTTGAAAAACGAATTAGGACTAGATAGATGAAAAAACTGATGTTGGCCGGATTGGCCTTAATCTTAAGCTTATCGGCCCAGGCTCAGGAAAATGAAAAGGTTGATACGCTGAATGCCGCCATAATCAGGACAGACAAGGCGAAAAGAGAGGCGCGTACGCAGACCAGCATACAGAAACTGGATTCCCGTCAGTTGAAGCGGGGCTTTGCCCTTCTGGGTAGTCCGGATCTGGTGAAAACCTTGCAGACCCTCCCGGGCGTGGCTAGCGGGACTGAACTCACCAGCGGTCTGTTCGTAAGGGGTGGAGACGGTTCTGACAATCTCTTCCTTCTGGATGGGGTGCCACTATATCAGGTCAGCCACGTGATAGGGCTTTTTTCTTCCTTTAATACCGACATTATCGAGGAAGTGGATTTCTATAAAGGCGGTTTTCCTGCCAGATATGGTGGAAGGTTGTCTTCCGTGGTGGATGTATCTGTAAAGGATGGGGATTTTCTCAAGTGGAAAGGCACGGCCGCCTTGGGCCTGATAGACGGACGCTTTCAGATAGAGGGGCCGCTGATTAAGAACAAAACCAGTATCAATTTTGGAGTCAGGCGTACCTGGCTGGATATAATTAAAGGTATAGCCACTCCCTTTGTCCTGGCCCGGAATCCTGAAAGTGAGGATATGCTGGCATCTACCCATTACGATTTCGGCGACTTTAACTTGAAACTCGTACATATTCTCGGCCCTACTTCCAAGCTCAGTCTTTCCGCTTATTATGGACAGGATTTGATGACTGCGAAGATGAAGATGAGTGAAGAGTATGAGGACGGCTCGAGCTCAGCTAACAATATGAATGAGAGGATTAAGTGGGGCAATGCTCTCGTCTCCCTTAAATGGAATCGCTATTGGCTGGAGAATGGCTGGTCCACGGAATCCAAACTCTATTATACCAACTACAGCTCTGATATCTTCTCCAGGATGGAGATGATAGAGAAAAACCTTTACGAAGACGGTTCCATGATGAACACGTCCTTGGATCTGGAAGAGAGGAATTTCACCCGCATTCACGACTTTGGTTTTGATTCCGACTGGTTTAAGGAAATAGTCTTTCTACATAAAATCCGTATGGGAATAGGGGGAGTTACCCATTTCTATGACCCCTATCGATATATGGACCTGATAGTTAAGGTGAATGGGAAAACGTCCTATAAGGAAAACACGAACTCATCCTTATCTTACATAGGTGGGGAACTGGGCCTTTATATAGAGGACGAGATGAATTTCTGGGACTGGCTGGATGTGAACATTGGCCTGAGGAATACCAGCTTCTTTACCGAAGGAAAGGCGTATAACAGGCTGGAGCCCCGTATGGCAGTGAAGGCGGCTCTGGGGAGCAAGTTGAGTCTGAAGGCTTCCTATGCCGCTATGAATCAGTTCGCTCATCTGGTAAGTGCTTGTTATATAGACCTTCCGACCAGTATGTGGATGCCTTCTACCTCCAGGGTGAAGCCTATGCACGCAGATCAGTTTGTACTTGGGGCTGATTTCAGGCCGAATAAAAATTGGCGATTCGACCTGGAGACTTTTTACAAAAGCCTGACCCATCTTTATGAATATAACGGAATGAATTCCTTCCTGCCTGCCCTGGATGCCTGGGAGTCGGATTATCAGGAGGGAAAGGGTAGGGCCTATGGGGCTGAACTGAGTGTGGAATACTCTGATACTCACCTTTTTGCCGCCATTTACTACACCCTTTCCCGCAGCGAACGCTTCTATCCGAGCTACTACTACAGCTGGTTCCCTGACAGGAACGATAACCTTCACAAGCTGTCGCTGAACGCCACCTACCGCTTTAACGCGAAGTTTGAATTATATGCCAATTGGACCTACCGCACAGGGCAGCGTATCACGGGGGCTTCTGCGGTGATTTGGGGCGAAGATGGCGTCATAGACTATGTTTACGATATGCCAAATTCTTATCATCTACCTGATTATCACAGGCTTGACCTGGGATTTAACTGGCACAGGAAACTTCGCAGCGGGCATATCCGCACCCTGAATATCTCCGTTTATAATGCTTATAACCGTCTGAATCCTATCTTCGGAACGGTTGAGGCTGATGGAAACAAAGTAAAGGGTATGGCCATAGGCATTATTCCTATTATTCCTACATTCTCTTATTCCTGGAAGTTCTGATATGAAAAAGTTATTATACATAGTGGCGGCTCTTTTTCTGTTGACTGCCTGCGAATACGAGTTTGACGTCACTTCTCCAGTGGGAGAGACCAGAATGTTCGTGGAGAGTATCAGCGGAATAACTGGAGCGAAATCATATATAAACGTTAAAAAGGCTGTTCCTGTGGGACAGGCCAAATCAGATGGCAGTTCGTACAGTTTGGAATCCTTTACTTTGACTCAGGACGGAAAAGAATTGGCCTTGACTAAAGAAGGGACGGAAGGTACTTTCAGTTATGTCCCCGAAGCTATTCCGGGCAGCCGTCTGGAACTAAGGCTCAAGGCCCGTGGGATGGAGGAAATCAGGGCGAGTTCGCTTATGCCGGCTCCGATTGAGCTGGAGGATGTCAAGTGTGAACCTATGGAGGATAGGCTATACTGGGACCTGAGCTTTAAATCTGAAGCCCAGAATCTTCTTTTGTTTATCGATGACGATCATTTTCACTGGTTTAATATCTATTCTATAGCTGAAAACAGTATGCTCGAAGCTTTGGCTTCGCAGTTGAAAACAGTCAATTGGCTGGTGGAGGATCTCAATTATTCTTATGTGATGA
Source organism: uncultured Bacteroidales bacterium (assembly GCA_945983015.1). GTDB lineage: Bacteria > Bacteroidota > Bacteroidia > Bacteroidales > UBA932 > Cryptobacteroides. Next base: position 2,640 of record CAMFSN010000067.1, on the reverse strand, counting down.
TAGATAAGGAGAGCATTCAGGAGAACTCGCATCTGATTTTCGGCTCCAGCGCCGCCACGGGAAAGATACGGCTTCATCTTATCAGTCTTTCCGACGAGGCTTACGGCTATCTGAATGCCAGGTATAACAGGGATAACAATTTTATGGCTCTTCTCGGGCTTAGCCCGCCAAACTTCGCCTATTCTAATGTGGAGAATGGCTTTGGAGTCTTCTCTGCCACCACAGAATCTGTATTTGAGATTACAATTGAATGACAAATTGTGCATTTTTTTTGCACAAGTTGTCAGGGAAATTGGCATAAAGGGCAGGTGGAACAAAAATTGCCTTATCTCCTATCGAACCCGTTGAGGAAACGGGCGGTTAAAATAGGAGAAATGATTATGTTACCAGTTATTAGAAATTCTAGAAGATCAATATTTGACGACTTTTTCGATCCTGACTTTATCGGAGTCCCTGTAAGCAAGCAGTTCGCTACTCCAGCAGTTAATATCCTTGAGAACGACAAGCAGTATGACATTCAAGTTGCTGCTCCAGGTATGACTAAGGACGACTTCCAGATCAGTATTAATGAGAACAATGAACTCGTTATCAATCTGGAGAAGAAAACTAAGGAAGAGAAGAAGGATGAGAACAAGAATACTTGGTTGAGGCGTGAATTCTCATACGCTTCTTATTCTCAGAGCTTCATCTTGCCTGATGATGTTCAGGAAGATAAAATCGCTGCAAAGATGGAAAATGGTGTTCTCGCCATTACCCTTCCAAAGAAGGCCGTCGAGGATGTCAAACCAGCCACAAGACAGATTCAGATTCTGTAGTGATGCTCAGTTAAAGATTAGGCCTGCCATTTCTGGCAGGCCTTTTTTAGTTGGTGCTGATGGCTAAGTGAAGGATACTTCTTTGAGGATTTCGCTGACACTAGGATGAGGAAAGATTATTCTTTGCAAATCTTTCAGCTTCAGGCCTTTTTCGATGGCGATAACGCAGGCGGAAATAATCTCGGAAGAAGGGTCTCCAAGCAGATGAGCTCCCAGGAGCCTGCCTTCCGGATCACAGATTAGTTTACACACTCCGTTTCCTCTCTCGTTTTCCACAACGAAACGCCCCGAGTAGCTCATAGGCAGTTTATGCACTTCATATTCCAGCCCCTTAGCCCTAAGACTTTGTTCACTTTCCCCGACAGAGGCTATTTCCGGATGAGTATAAACCACCCCGGGAACAGCCTTGTAAGACATCTCGTCCTCGATTCCCAGAATGTCATTCACGGCCACCTCTCCTTCCCGACTCGCGGTATGCGCAAGCATAGAGAAAGCATTGATATCTCCCGCGGCATAGACTCCCTTCACGGCAGTCCTCATATGGGAATCCGTCTTGATGGCCCCTTTTTCCAAGGCCAATCCTATCTTCTCCACGCCAAGCCCTTCACACTGTGCCCTACGCCCGACGCAGACCAGGATTTTCTCCGCCTCCAGGGATTTCTCCTCGCCTTCGGAATCGCTGAAACAGACTCTCGAACCCTCTATCCTGGATACCTTGCTGCTCAGATAGAAATCCACCTTTCTGGAAGCATAGACGCCTTGAAGCAGGGAACTGAGCTCCTCGTCCATAGGCCCCAGGATTTTAGGAGTAGCCTCTATGACGCTGACCTTGCTGCCCAGGGAGTTAAACAGGGCCGCGAATTCCATCCCTATAACTCCTCCTCCTATAATTATCAGGCTCTCAGGTATTTCCTTCAATTCCAAGGCCTCCTTTGAAGTCAGGATATTCTCTGAAGGGTATTCCAGTCCGGCAATGGTTGGAATAAAGCTGCGGCTGCCCGTGCAGATCAGAAGCCGAGCGGCGTGGTACTCCTGCCCATCGGCGCTGAGGGTGAAATCACCTTCGGCTCCGCCTTCGATATGAGCTTCCGCCTTAATGGTTTCCACTCCCAGATTCCTCATAGACACTCTTATGGCCCCCACGAGTTTTTTGGTGACTTTCTCCTTGCGGGCAAGCACCTTGGCATAATCCAGGGTAGGATTCTCGAGCCTTATGCCATATTTGTCTGCGCTGCGGCTCTGCTCCAGAAGTTTGGCGCTGTGAAGCAGGGTTTTGGTAGGGATACAACCCTCATTCAGGCAGACTCCGCCAAGTTCGTTTTTTTCGAAAAGCAGCACGGAGAGCCCTGCCGCAGCGGCTCTTTGAGCCGCCACATAACCGGCAGGACCAGCTCCAATTATGGCTAAATCGTACATTATTTGTTCCTGTAATTGAATCCCTTAAGTTCCAGCATCCGGAAGCCCCAGGTCTTGACTTTGGCAGAGAAAGTCTCGAAGTTCTTGTTCGCAGGCTCGCTCCACTGCACTTCGCTCATAGCGAAAAGACGAGGCATAATCATATACTCCAGCTGTTCGTTGCTAGGGATATACTCTGTCCAGACATTGGCCTGGGCTCCGAGGATATGAGCGGCGGCCTCGCTGGAAAGCCCCTCGGTAGGGTTGAAGCTATATACTTTCTCGAAGGTCAGATCGCCCCAGAATGCACAGAGAGGCTCATCGCTCTCCTGCTTGCGAGGGTCTTGGCAGTAATCGAAATAGCAATAGTCGGTCGGGGTCATAACTGTCTCTTATACACATCTGACGCTGCCGACGACTCCTTACGTGT
>CAMFSN010000066.1 GCA_945983015.1 uncultured Bacteroidales bacterium | reverse complement strand
TCCCCTCATCTTCTGAGTATCTATCAACTCATCTAATTTCTTAATGGACAAAGTCTGAACGGTCTTGTCATTAAAGTAAAAATCTGACAATTTTAGAGCTATGACCGTGTCCAGACGCTCTCCGCACTCCACCTTATCCTCCAATCCATCAGAATACTCCCTCAGGCAGTAACGCCTCAGCCTCCAGCCATCCATAGTACTGTCCCAAACTGCAGAATCAGCCGAAAGCTTGCTGACCAGCTTGTTATCCCTGACACTCTCGAGAGTGAACTTATAGGCGGTCTTATTCCAATTACTGAAGGACTCCACATATACAAACTCCCCTGGAGCTATCTGATAATGTACATTCCTGCTCTTGTTAGAATTACGGCTCTTCACATAAGTCTGCTCAAACTCCAGCCTCACCGTATTCGAATGCGGGATCACGAAAAGGTTCAGCACCAGGGACAAGGCAGTGATGATGGTAGCGGCTGCAAGGTAGGGCACCATCATACGGTGATAGCTCACACCTCCGGAAAGGATGGCAATTATTTCAGAATTGGCAGCCTGTCTCGAAGTGTAAAAGACCACCGTAATGAAGACGAAGAGCGGGCTGAACATATTCACAAAGTAAGGAATGAAATTCAGATAATAATCGAAAATGATAGCCTTCAAGGGCGCCTCATTCTTCACGAAATCATCGATTTTCTCCGAAATGTCGAAGATGATGACGATTCCGATAATCAGAATCAGAGCCACGAAGAAAGTCATCAGAAAGCTCTTGAATATATACCAATCCAGTCTCTTTGGACGCAATCCTATCATAATCTCGAACTGATTTTAGGAATAACAGAGTCCTTCCAGGAAGTGAAATCTCCAGCCTGGATATGGGCTCTCGCCTGCCGAACCACATCCAGATAGAAAGCCAGGTTATGCTCGCTGGCTATCATCCCCGCGAAAAGCTCTCCCGCTATAAACAGATGCCTCAGGTAAGCCTTTGAATAACAATGATCCACAAAGGATGTCCCAGCCGGATCCAATTCCGAGAAATCATTCTCCCACTTGGCATTGCGCATATTCATAATCCCGTTCCAGGTAAAGAGCATTCCATTTCTTCCGTTACGGGTAGGCATCACACAGTCAAACATATCCACTCCCCTGGCTATACCCTCCAGAAGGTTCGCGGGTGTCCCCACCCCCATCAGGTAACGGGCCTTGTCCCTAGGCAGGACGGGACTTAGCAAATCCAGCACCTCATACATCTTCTCGGTCGGCTCTCCCACTGCCAATCCTCCTATAGCCAGACCTATCTGCGCGAAACGGGCGGCGTGCTCTGCCGCTTCCAGCCTCAAATCCGGATATACACAACCCTGAATGATAGGGAAAAAAGTCTGCTCGTAACCATAGAGAGGGCTGGTGGCATCGAAATGCTCCGCATATCTTTCCAGCCAATTCTTAGTCAAATCCAAAGACTTGCGGGCATAGGCATAATCCGCATCTCCAGGGCAACACTCGTCGAGAGCCATCATTATATCCGCTCCGATAATACGCTGAGTATCAACATTGTTCTCAGGGGTAAACTCGTGCTTGGACCCGTCTATATGGGAGCGGAAAAGGCAGCCTTTCTCGCTGAGTTTACGGATAGGACTGAGAGAAAAAACTTGAAATCCACCACTGTCCGTAAGGATGGGTCTGTCCCAACTCTCGAATTTATGCAGGCCCCCCGCGGCCTTCAGGATGTCCAGCCCCGGTCTCAAATAAAGGTGATAGGTATTCCCCAATATAATCTCCGCCTTGATGTCATCCTTCAGGTCGTGATGATAGACACCCTTAACGGAGCCCACGGTACCCACAGGCATAAAAATGGGAGTATGTATACTGCCGTGATCGGTTTCGAGCACGCCGACTCTGGCTGCCGATCCGGTATCCTGACATTCCAATCGAAATTTCATAGTCCAAAGATAGTGAAATCCCACGAAATTCCGTATTTTTGCCTACTATAAAAACTCTTTAATGCACTGAAATGACAAAATTCGTTCGTACTCGGCTCATTGTGATGAATCTTTTGCAATGGGCAATCTGGGGAGCCTACCTCACCTCTATGGGCAACTATCTGGGCCAAGTAGGTTTCGGCGCTAACATCGGCCTCTTTTATGCGATGCAAGGAATAGTTTCCATCTTTATGCCTGCCCTTATGGGAATAGTTGCCGACAAATGGCTTGGAGCCACCAAAGCTCTCGCTTTATGCCAATTCATTGCCGGTGCCGCTATGCTTTCTGCTGGCATCTACGGCGCACAGGCCGCTCCGCAATTCCCTGTCTTTATGGCTTTATACACCATCAGCGTAGCCTTCTATATGCCTACCATAGCTCTGTCCAATTCTGCCGCATACAGCATTTTGGAGCAAAACGGCTATGACACAGTGAAGGACTTTCCACCTATCAGGGTATTCGGAACCATAGGATTCATCGCCAGTATGTGGATAATGAATTTCTGCAAGACAGCCGAGGGCATCTCTTTCCAGAACACCCATCACCAGTTCATCATCTCCGGAGCTTTGGGTCTGGCACTTACTCTATACTGCTTTACCCTTCCATCCGTCAAACACGAGAAGAAAAGTTCTCAATCCCTTATGGACGCCCTCGGACTGTCCGCCTTCAAGCTCTTCAAGGACAGACAGATGGCTGTCTTCTTCATCTTCTCTATGTTACTGGGAGTAGCCCTTCAGATTACAAACGGATACGCCACACCATTCATTTCTCACTTCCAGGCCCTGCCTGAATTCGCTTCTTCCTGGGGTGCAAAGAACGCCACGGCCATCTATTCCGTATCTCAGATTGCCGAAACCCTCGGTATCCTGCTCATTCCATTTGCGATGAAAAAGTTCGGAATAAAGAACGTGATGCTCACCGCTATGTTCGCCTGGGTACTGCGCTTCGGACTCTTCGGATTCGGAGATACAGGCAGTGGAGTGTGGATGATAATACTTTCATGCATCGTTTATGGAGTAGCCTTCGACTTCTTTAACATCTCCGGCTCTCTCTATGTAAATCAGAGGACCTCAGGAGCTGTTCAAAACAGCGCACAAGGACTCTTTATGCTGATGACCAACGGTATAGGAGCCACGGTTGGAACCCTTAGCGCCCAGGCCATCGTTAACCACTTCACACACGAAGAGATGGTAAACGGCATAGTTTTCCGTGTAGGAGACTGGGAGACTTGCTGGCTCATCTTCGCAGGCTATGCCCTGGTAGTGGCCATACTCTTCTTCATCTTCTTTAAGAAACCGGATAAAAACGAAAAGGTACTCGTTTAAGAGTCACTTAATAAGACAAACTTCCGTAAGCGGCCTCGATCAGATGATTTTCGAGGCCGTTTGCACTTGTGACCGTAGGCATATTGGCCAGATCAAACTGCCTTACCAGGTGATAATAGCCTTTTCTCCCATCTTTATATGCCTTCATTTCAGGAGCAGGGTAAAGTTTTTCAAAACCCTCGCGGTTACAATGCAATTCGGTACCAGAGTTAAAAAAGGCATAGAAATCAAATTCAAACTCAGATTTGTGAGCGCCTAACTTAGCCATAGCCAAAGGAAAAGTACCCCTAGGAATATAATCCTCCCCTGTGATAGTAAAGCTGTTAGCCGAGGAGGAAGCAGGAACCTTAATGGCATAGGACTTTGTGGAACCGATGATTTTGGCCATCAGAAACTCCGGAAGCATATCTGCCCAGAGGGCGGAGTTGGCCTTGGTGGAAAACTCACAGAAAGGCACGAAACTAATGCCTATCGAACCTATGGTGGAGGAAGTTGGCTTAAGGTAATCAAATTGGCAGCCGACACTCATATAAAGTATCAGATCCATAGTATAATAGCCGTAATAAACCTTGCGGGAATAAGGATTGACGACCGAAGCCTGCATAGCCAGATGCCCGCAGCTAGGGTAGATATCCGTACTCATATCCTCGAAACTCATAGTGTTCCCGCTAATGGACACCCCACTGCTATATTTACTGTCAAAAGCCGAGGCATAGGCGGCAGAAGGCTCACTCGAGAGGTCTTCCGTACTTTGCTTTACCGTCCACTGCACCATTTGAGACGGAGGAAAAAGATAAGCTCCCCCTTCCGTAAAATCTATACTGAGAGTATTGGATCTCATATTCCCTGGAGCTATCTGATAATTGTAGAACTCTCCCAATTGCCTTTGTGAAGGAAAAGCCTTCAGACAACTTAACTCAGCCTCTCCTTGTATGGAGGCAGTGGGCAGCTTCAGATATACCTGATAACTTTCCTCGGGCAGATCGTCCACCCCCACCGCCAGGAACTTCCACAGGTTCCCGCTTTCCTCATAGTAGGCATACATCTGAGCCGCAGAGTATATCTGGGGCAGAAAACTAATGTTCGAAGCCGTGGAAGAGCTCTCGGGTGAAGGTCGCCCGAAAACACTTTCGAAATTGGCATAGGAATTGGCCAGAGTTTGGGACTTACCCTGATAATCCAAAATGGCAGCAGGGGTGGCAAAGCGCTTCATCGGGATCTTATTTCCCTGACTGTCTGCCAGATAAGCCACAAAGTCCGAATCGTAATACCTGCCCTTGTCATCCTGTTTGAAGCAGCCGGCCTCAGAGACGAAGCCATCATTCAGCTTTATCTGAGGATAAGTCGCCGCTTCTAGAAGAAAAGTTCGGGTAGTCTTGCCGCAATCTACCGTAACTTCTGAATTAGCGGAGACTCCGGATCGGTATATATAGAGAATTTTTTCCTCCGGAGAATAGTAGTAGTAATCCAAAGACAGAGGGTCCTGATAGACCTGCATCCCCTGAAGAGAAGGGTCCCCTACCGTCCAACAAGAGCCTAAAGTGCTGATTACTATGGGGTATTCCAAGCCGCTGTCGTCAAATCTCACATACCCGTACTCTCCCACACAAGAAGGAAGCTCAGCCTCATAATTTTCAAAAGGAGTCTTACGGAAGGACAGATTGACCTTGGTAGTGGAACTCAAGGCCCCATCCCAGGTACTTACCCTTATCTCAGTTTTGGGAGTCTGAATCCCATCGTAAAGAGCTCGGGCATAAACGAGGCCGTTTTCAACTTTAAACTCCACGGCATCCTCCATCTCACAGGAAAGCAGTTCTATCTCATACTCCAAATCCGAAGGATTAACCCTCATAGGAATCTGAGTCCAGCCATCTTCCTGATATATATAGCTATCCTGATAGAGAAAAGTCAGGACTCTATTATCTTCAATGTTCTGGCGCTCCGCCTTCCATTCGCTTTTAAGGGTTCCGCTATCGGATATACCCAGGGTGATTCTGACATCAGTGTTCCCCCTGACATTGAAATCCTTGCAGTTATCCTCCCCAAGATACTGCCGTATTAACATAACAGCCTGAGCTCCGTTAGTGGACCAAGTCCCCTCCAACTCCATATAAGTGCAGAGTTCCGCCTTATTCCCTATCGAAGATGGGTTTTTCTCATATGGATCCTCATTTGTAGGCAAAAGCACTCCCTGGCAATTCTCCATAACATAAAAGACTATGCTCTGGTCAGAGTTGATGGACAGAATATCCGACTCGGTGCTGCAGTCCCCATCGCAGACACTCTCAGCCTTGCTCTCAAGCTGGAAGGGATAGACCTTATCCGCCTCCTGCAGTATCCTTACCGAATTGAGTGTCAGAGTACAGTTCTGCAAGTTCCTCTCCAGGCTCAGGCTGTATTTGGAAACCAGCCGGCTCAAGGACACTGTCATATCCTGTCTTCCGGAAGCGGGATTGAAAGCAGTGGGAACTCGACTTGCCATAGGCAGATAACCCTCTGCCTGATAGACAAACGTACATCCCACATCTGCCAAATCTCCCTCTTTCCAAGGAGCATCCTGCTTCCCCACGTTTGCCAGCACATACAAATTATACTGTTTCGCCTTGTCCAAGAGCAATTTGAGACTGCTGCCCGAGGAATAAGCCTCCGCATAGAGTTTTCCCCCACTGTAGGCATAGACATTCATATCCGTGATGGCCAATTCCTTTGCCGGAATGGAACTCTTTAAATCCGACAATTCCGAAATAGCCCTAATGTTAATCTGCACCTTGTCCTCACGGAGTTCATCCTTTAGACAGGCAGAAAAACACAGGAGGGCGGACAATATAATAAGTATACTTTTTTTCATATTTCGACTTGAACCCAATTCTTTACAGTCACCATAAACCCAGACTCACAGTACTGGATACACACTTCCATATCTTCCAGCGAAGGCTTGTCCCAATCCATTCCTGCCGCCACCAAATCCTTTCCCAACTCAAAGGAACAGAGCAGTCTCCCATCTTGAATCAGCTCCAGCATCAAGGAAGAGTCCTTTTGCCTTGGAACCACAAATTCAAAGAGACGGGCATCCTGCCCACTCATCAGAGCCTCCTTTCTGACATAAAACAAGCCGGAAATAGGAGACAAATCCCAAAGATCCATTCCACAGACATTTCCCCTTAACTGAGCATCACATTCCAGCCCTGTCACTTTAATCTTTAAACGGCAGAACTGTTTATCCAGACGAGCAAGCACTTCTGTAACGTCTGATGTGCATTCAACACTTTCAGCATAGGCGTAAAGCTGGGGCATTTCCTCTCCCAAATCAATGATTCCTGGCGACTTTACAAAACCTCCACTATGAGCACTTATACGGAATCTCCCTTTCTTCAAATCCACCCCAGCTACAGCTACGCCTTTGCTTTTTTCTATGTGCACCAAAGACTCATAATCCTCTCCGGCTATATTTACAAACACTTTCTCATCTTCTCCCCCTAAAACACTTAAAAAAAGGAGAGCGGGGCACTCTGTCCTATCACTTTTAACGCTGCAGGACGATAGGACTAAAGCACAAGCCAGGGAGAAGATATATTCTCTGATGCACATAATGCTTAGATTATATTATATTATCTTATCAGCGATCTCGATTATATCCCAATCAGCCACATTCACACTAAAGGAAATATCACTGCTTTCCACAGGTGTGTCAGGATTATCCGAACCTGGACGGAGGACCTTTACGTTCTGAAACTCGTAGGACTTGTTTCTTTCGATTGCCGGCAACTCCAAAGGATAGTAGAAGGTCTCGGTACCCAGACTTGCCTCAATTACCAGTTTGGTAGTCTTGCTGGTGTTATCATTAGGCATCACATAGAAATAATGTGGCGTCTGATAGGAGGCATTGTTAGCTATGTCAGCGTTAACGCTGTCAAATAAGAGTGTAGGCACTTCAGAACTCTTTCCTGAATTATACCACTTGCTTATCGAAGTGCTTCCGGAAAGTTTGATCGTACCTGCCACATCGCTCACATAGATATTCTTCACCGTGAATTTCAAAGCGCCGAGAGATGTGGACTCAAAGACACGATTAATCTTTTTCAAGACAATTCTGGATACAAGTCTGCTCACATCCACGCTCACCGGCTCACTTTGAGGTAGAGTTACGTCCTTCGCTCCGGACATTACCAGAGCATTTGGACTGTTACTAGCCAGATCCACTATAGTATTTTCCAGAGCATTTAAACTGCTGATGGAAGAAAGATCAGGAGCATTGACCACTGCATATACCTTACGGGAGCCTGCCGTACAAGTCAAAGACAGGGTAGAAGCGGAGACCTTGGCATAAGCATCCAGGAAATCCTCTCTGAATACAAATACCTGCAGGGACTTGACAGCCTTTTCATTAGCATTCACGACATCCGCAGCTCCGGTAGATTTTACCTCCAGTCCGGTATTCACCGCTACAGTCAGGGAGCAATACTCCACCTCCTGCTGGGGATATTCAACTTTCATCTGATTTTTATTGCAAGCCGAAAGGACAAGCAAGCCCATCAGGGCATAAAAGATTTTTTTCGTTTTCATAGTTTTGATTATTTACAGTTCATAAGAAAGAGATTCATCTGACTCCACGAGGACCACTCTGTTAGCCACCACCTCTACCGAATACCTTTCAGTGTCATCATTACCGGTGTACTTCTGATTGCGCAGTCTTCCGCTGACATAGAGTTTGCTTCCCTTTTCCACCTTGTCAAGATCCTTAAACGCCTCACTCTCCCAAGCCACCACGTTATGCCAGGTAGTTTCAATCACGGCATTGCCACCCCTATCCTTATAGGCGCGCGAAGTGGCCAGGTTGAAATGATAGACTTTCCGATCTCCGACATTCTGTATCCCTGTCTCTTATACACATCTCCGAGCCCACGAGACGGACTCCTAT
>CAMFSN010000065.1 GCA_945983015.1 uncultured Bacteroidales bacterium | reverse complement strand
AGATATCATTTTCTTATCTCAATTACAAATTTTTCAGCAAAATATTCGTCTTCCAGCCACTCATTGATATTCCACAGCCTAAATTTGTCCGCCCCGAGGCCGTGGCGGGCACATAATGCCGAAATCTCCGAGAGCACGTCGCCCCCTTTCAGGTACAGAATTCCCTTCCTATACTTTCCTTTCACGAAGGGATAGAAGTTCTCCAGTGAGGTAACAGCCCTGGAAACCACCCAGTCATAACTTCCTTCCAAGCTCTCCGCCCTGGCGTTCACACATTCCACATTCTGAAGGCCAATTTCCTGAGCCACAGCCTGCGCCACCCTCACTTTCTTACCTATCGAATCGCAAAGCACGAAATGACTTTGGGGCATAGTCATAGCCAGTGGAATGCCAGGAAAGCCTCCTCCCGTACCCACATCCAGAATCTTCAGACCTTCGAGACTCTCTCCCTTTCTGCAAAGATACTCCCTAATGGCCAGAGAATGCAGGATATGGTGTTCGAAGAGAAAATCAATATCCTTTCTAGACACCACGTTAATCTTAGAATTCCATTCCCGATACAGCTCACAAAGCCGCTGAAAATCCGCTTTATTATAACTCTGATTCATCTTTCATTCTGTCTATCATATCCTTGGCCCTGCGGATACGGGTACGCACCGTATTCAGTTCCAGATTCAATTCCTCCGCTATCTCCTTATACTGCAGCCCGTCTAGCAGACGCTTTCGCGCTACCTCCCTGTACAGAGGCGGCAGAGCCTCGATATAGCCTTTGGTCCTCTCCTGGTCTTCGTCCCTGATGATGGACTCCAGAGGAGTATCTATCTGATCCACCACATTCTCCAGAACCGAACCCGCAGACGGGGAACTGTCCAGGGATACCAACTCCCTATTCTGCCTTTTCTCAGTTTCCAATACGTCTAGGGTGGTATTTCGGGCTATGGTCCCCAGCCAGGTGGAAAAGGAGCTCTTCCTCGGGTCATAACTGTGTATCTGCCTGAAAGCCTTTTCGAAACTTCTGGAGCAGATGTCGTCGATAAGGAAATCGTCGTGCAGATGCATCACCGACTGCAGGTAATTCTTCAGCGAATCTATATATGCGTCCCATAGCGCAGTAAAGGCCATTCCGTCGCCTATCATAGCCCTGCGCAGCAATTCGTCAATGGGCTTCGAGCCAGTTCTTCCCATAATTACATTCCACCGTCAAAGGCACCGCCAACTCGCAAACTCCCTCCATCTGCCTTACTAACAATTCTTTAACTTCCTCTATCTCCGCCTGTGGCACTTCCAGCACCAATTCGTCGTGCACCTGGAGTATCATTCTGGATTTGAGCTTCTTATCTGCCAATTCCCGCTGCACCCCTATCATAGCTAGTTTGATGATGTCCGCGGCGCTTCCCTGTATAGGGGCGTTGATCGCATTCCGTTCCGCTATGGCACGGACATTACCATTGGCAGAGTTAACGTCCGGCACATAGCGTCTGCGTCCGAACAGGGTCTGCACGTAAGCTTTCTCGCGCGCATCCTTCAGGGTCTGGTCCAAGAATGAGCGTATGCTCGGGAAGGACGCAAAGTAATCCTGTATCAGAGAGGCCGCCTCGCTTCGGGATATCTTCAGTCTCTGGGCCAATCCGAATGCCGATATTCCGTACATAATCCCGAAGTTGGCGGTCTTCGCCTTCCGCCTGTCATCTGCGCTCACCTCCTCCAGGCTCTTATGGAAAATCTTTGCCGCCATAGCCTTGTGCACGTCCAAGCCCCCCTTGAAAGCCTCTATCATATGCTCATCCCCGCAGCAGTGCGCCATAATCCTGAGTTCTATCTGAGAATAGTCCGCTGACATTATGACAGAGCCTGGCGCGGCGGTGAAAGCCTTGCGAATCTCCCTGCCCTCGTCGCTTCGAATAGGGATATTCTGAAGGTTAGGATTCGAGCTGCTTAGCCTTCCGGTAGCTGTAAGAGCCTGATTGAAAGTGGTATGCACTCTACCATCCTTTTCGGAGATAAAGCTCGGGATAGGCTCTATATAAGTGGACAGGAGCTTTCTTGTCCCCCTGTAATCGAGTATCTGTTCTATCACCGGATGCCTTGAAGATAGTGCGGAAAGGGTCTCTTCATCAGTAGGCCAAGCTCCTCTTCCGGTCTTCTTTGCCTTCGGGTCGAGCTTCAGCTTATCGAAAAGCAAATCCCCTATCTGCTTGGGCGAAGCCACATTCAGCTCCGGATTTTCAGCCACAGCGCGGATGTAGGCTTCACACTGGGACATACGGCGTCTCAGACTCTCGATGAAATCCCTAAGGGAAGAAAGGTCTATCAACACTCCTGTCCTTTCCATCTGATCGAGCACCCACATCAGAGGCTCCTCTATACTGTCGTAGAGCTTTTGCATCTCTCCCAAGCTCTCATAGAGCATAGGAGCAAGGCTGTAAAGGGCCACTGCGGCCTTGAAATGAGGAGAAGAGGAATTGGCCTCCCCATCCTCGTCGAAAAGGCTGAGGCTGGAGACGGTGCTCTCTTCTTCCAGGTCCACGTTCAAGCATTCCTTAGTGATGCTCTCCAGACTGTGTTTTTTCTCCGGATTCAGCACATAATGCAGCAGTTCCACATCCAGCAGTCTGCCTTTTAAAACCACTCCCTGCTCTGCCAGACCCTTCATCTGGGCCTTAATGCCGTGAGCTCTCTTTTCGATGCCTTCATCTTCCAGAAGGGAGGCGAAATCCTTCAGATCGGAGCTGCACACCCTGTTATCTACAGCCACGCTAAGCATATCCCCATCCAGACAGAAGCTCATACTAGCCTTTCCTCTTATCAAGTCCAGCATCTGAGCGAGATCCGTCTGCTCATATTCCAGGCTGCAGAAAGGAGCCTTTTCTATACTTTTCTGTTCTGAATCCTGCACCTTCCACTGGGAGTGAAGCATTTTCAAAAGGGAAGGCATCTCATAGTAACTGATCAAGGATACTATCTCAGAGCCGAGTTCGGTGGATATTTTCAATTCATCCAGATTCACTGCCAATTCCATATCCGTCTTTATGGTCACGAGTTCCTTGCTTAGGGCCATATGAGGACGGGCATCGAGAAACATCTGCTGCTGACGGGCAGAAAGTTCGGCAATATGCTCGTAGATATTCTCCAAAGACTCGTAGCGACTGAGAAGTTTGGCAGCTCCCACAGGGCCAACTCCCTGAACTCCAGGGACATTGTCCGCAGTATCCCCGCAGAGGGCGAGAATGTCTATCACCTGGGAAGGCTTGGAGATGGAATACTTCTGACAAATCTGCTGAACCCCCAGTACTTCATTATCCGAACCGGCCTTTCCAGGCTTGTACTGAAAGATATGGCTGTCAACCAATTGGCCGTAATCCTTATCAGGGGTAACCATATAGACATCCAGCTGCGGGGAGGCAAAATGCTTCGCAGCGGAGCCTATCACATCGTCAGCCTCGAAATCCGGCACCATCAGCACAGGGATATCCAAGGCCCTGACTATCTTAGTTAAGGGTTCCAGGGAATCTATCACCAGCTGAGGAGTCTCTGCCCTGTTAGCCTTGTACTCCGGATACATTCTGTTTCGGAAAGTGCCCCCTGGAGGATCGAAAGCCACTGCTATGTGAGTGGGCTGTTCCCTATGGATCAGCTCCAGCAGATACTTCGTAAAACCGAAGATGATGGAAGTGTCATCGCCTTTGGAATTTACCATTGGCCTGCCTAAAAAGGCATAATACATCTTGAAGACAAGCGCGTGGCCGTCAATTAAAAAAAGTTTCATCTCTTCGATTTGAAATAATCACTGATAAGTTTTGAACATTCTTCTTCCAGCACTCCGGACTTGACCTCAGTCCTGGGATGCAAAAGGGAAGGCGTGAAAAGGGAATAGCCCCGCTTGGGATCCGAAGCCCCATACACTATTCTTCCTATCTGAGCCCAATTGAGTGCCGCCGCGCACATGGGACAAGGCTCTACAGTAACATATAAAGTACAGTCATTCAGATATTTACCCCCTATGGAAGAAGCTGCCGCAGTAAGGGCTATCATCTCGGAATGAGCCGTAGGGTCACAAAGTTTCTGACTCATATTATGACCCCTCCCTAATATCCTGTCCTTATACACTATGACCGAACCAACGGGGACTTCGTCCTCGCTGGCCGCGGCGCGAGCCTCTTCCAAGGCCTGAAGCATATATTTTTCGTCCCTGTCCATCAATCTTCCATCAACTTGCGGTATTTGAAGCGCTTAGGCTCGACATTTCCGAGCCTGAGTTTCTTATTCTCCTCATATTCGGAATAAGAGCCTTCGAAGAAATATACCTGAGAATCACCCTCGAAAGCGAGTATATGGGTGGCGATGCGATCCAGAAACCACCTGTCGTGGCTGACCACCACTGCACAGCCCGCGAATCCGTCCAGACCCTCTTCCAGAGCCCTTATGGTGTTCACGTCCACGTCGTTGGTAGGCTCGTCCAGAAGCAGCACATTGCCTTCGTCCTTTAGGGTCAGGGCCAGATGCAGTCTGTTTCTCTCACCTCCTGATAGCACCCCACAGAGTTTCTCCTGATCCGCTCCGGAGAAATTAAAACGACTCACCCAGGAGCGGGCGTTTATATCCCTGTTCCCAAGCCTTATCCACTCGGAATTCTGGGCTATGGTCTCAAAGACAGTCTTGTCCGGATCTATGCTCTTATGCTGCTGGTCCACATAAGCTATCTTAACTGTCTCCCCTATCTCTATGCTGCCGCTGTCCGGGGTTTCCAAGCCCATAATGAGTCTGAAAAGAGTGGTCTTTCCGGCTCCGTTAGGGCCTATCACTCCGACTATTCCTGCAGGCGGAAGCACAAAGGACAGATGCTCGAAAAGCAACTTGTCCCCATAGGCCTTGCTCACGTCGTGGAACTCTATCACCTTGTTACCCAGGTGCGGACCGTTAGGTATGTATATCTCGAGATTGCTCTCCTTTTCCTTCACGTCTGCCGCAGCGAGTTTCTCATAGGCACCCAAACGGGCCTTCTGCTTAGCCTGACGGGCTTTCGGAGCCATTCTGACCCACTCCAACTCCCGCTCCAGGGTCTTTCTACGCTTACTCTCCTGCTTTTCCTCCATAGCCAGGCGCTTACTCTTCTGGTCCAGCCAGCTGGAGTAGTTCCCCTTCCAAGGAATACCCTCTCCCCTGTCCAGCTCCAGAATCCATCCGGCGACGTTATCGAGGAAATATCTGTCGTGAGTCACGGCTATGACAGTACCCTTATACTGCTGCAGATGGGACTCCAGCCATTGGATACTCTCTGTATCGAGATGGTTCGTAGGCTCGTCCAGCAGCAGCACGTCCGGCTGCCTTAAGAGCAGACGACACAGAGCCACCCTTCTCCTCTCTCCTCCCGAAAGGGTTTTCACCAGGGCGTCAGAGGGTGGACACTGCAGGGCATCCATAGCCCTTTCCAGCTTGGAATCTATCTCCCAGGCATCGCAGTGCTCAAGTTTCTCAGTAAGTTCTCCCTGCCTTTCTATAAGGGCATTCATCTCATCCTCCTCCAAAGGCTCGCAGAACTTCATACTAATCTCATTGTACTCCGCGAGCATATCCATCACCTCCTGAACTCCCTCCTGAACCACTTCCAAAACGGTCTTCTCCGGATCCATCTGCGGTTCCTGCTCCAGGTAGCCCACAGAGTAGCCAGGGGCCCATACGACTTCACCCTTATAGGATTTCTCCACACCGGCGATAATCTTCAAAAGGGTGGATTTTCCCGATCCGTTAAGTCCTATGATGCCTATCTTCGCTCCATAAAAAAAGGATAGGTAAATGTCTTTCAGAATGGTTTTGTTATTATGTGGGAGCACTTTCCCCACTCCGTTCATTGAAAAAATAATCTTCTCGTCTGCCATATTATTCTAAAGTCTTTTTTATCGCTTTATGCCAATTTTCTATTCTCTCCAGCCTTTCCGCCTCTCCAATACGCCCTGCAAAGCGGGCCCCTGCCTGCCAATGTCCCTTCAACTCCTCCACACTCTTCCACATCCCTATCTGCAATCCTGCCATATATGCCGCGCCCAGAGCCGTAGTCTCCAGTTCCATAGGCCTTATCACCTGAGTGTCGAGCAGATCCGCCTGTATCTGCAAAAGCAGTCCGTTCGCCGCCGCTCCTCCGTCCACCTTCAACTGATGAATGGCTATCTGCGATTCCGTCTCCATCAGTTTCACCATATCCATCACCTCGAATGCTATTCCCTCCAGTGCCGCCCTCGCTATATGAGCTGCCGTAGTTCCTCTGCTCAAACCCACTATCGTGCCTCGTGCCTGCGGATTCCAGTAAGGCGCCCCCAGACCTGTGAGTGCAGGCACGAAATAGACCCCTGCGCTATCCTCCACACTTGAGGCCAATTCCTCCACCTGCGCAGAGCTCTTTATTATGCCAATCCCATCTCTAAGCCACTGCACCACTGCCCCTGCCACAAAGACGCTGCCTTCCAGGGCATAAGTCACCTTGCCGTCCAAACCCCAGGCTATGGTACTAAGCAGCCCATTCTTAGATTTAACCAGTTTGTCTCCCGTATTCATCAAAAGGAAGCAACCTGTCCCATAAGTATTTTTTACATCTCCTTTCTCCAGACAGAGTTGTCCGAAAAGGGCGCTCTGCTGATCTCCTATGATGGAACAAATGGGAATTTTAGAACCTTCGAACTCGAATGTTCCGAAAAAGTGTGAAGAAGGATAAATCTCGGGAAGCAATTCTGCCGGAATGTCGAAGAGGCTGAGTAATTCCTTATCCCATTCCAGGCTGTGGATATTGAAAAGCATAGTACGACTGGCATTACTGTAGTCAGTAGCGTGATTTCTGCCTGCAGTAAGCCGCCAAAGCAGATAAGTGTCCACAGTTCCGAAGCGCAGTTCCCCTGCCCCTGCCTTCTGTCTGGCCCCAGGGACATTGTCCAAAATCCATTTGAGTTTCGTGGCGCTGAAATATGGGTCCAGCTTCAATCCTGTCTTTTCCCGAATCATTCCGCTATGTTGATGGGATTCCAGAAAACTGCAATACCCCGCCGTCCTTCTGTCCTGCCAGACTATGGCATTATATATAGGCTTGCCGCTCCTTGCATCCCAAACTATGACAGTCTCTCTCTGGTTAGTGATACCCAAGGCCTCTACGTTTTGAGGCCCGACCTTATGCAGGACCTCGCAAAGGACCTCATACTGGGACTGCCAAATCTGCTCAGGATCGTGTTCGACCCAGCCGTCTTTAGGGAATATCTGAGTAAACTCCTTCTGACTTTCGGCTATCTTTACTCCCCTGTCATCGAAGGCTATGGCACGGGAACTGCTGGTTCCCTGGTCAAGTGCGACAATTATTTTTTTCATATCCCGTAAAAATAGTAAATTTGTCCCAATTCATCAACCATCAACATTATGAACAGCGTAAAACTTAGCTCACATTTTGACGACCTTCAACTCTCGCTAGCTTACTGCGAGCCTAAGTCAAAGGCTAAAGCCATCTTCCAGATAGTTCACGGAATGGCCGAGCACAAGGAAAGGTACTATCCATTTATGGAATTCTTGAGTGAGCAGGGCTATATCTGCCTGATTCACGACCACAGGGGACACGGGGAATCCGTCAAGTCTGCCGCAGATCTGGGATATATGTACAAAGGCGGGGCGCAAGCTCTGGTGGAGGATGTCAAACTCGTCCAGGATTGGGCTCGGGAAAAATTCCCGGGACTGGAAGTGTATCTTTTCGGCCACAGTATGGGCAGTATGGTAGTAAGGGCCTTCACTAAAAAGTACGACAGCTGCATCTCCCGTCTGATAGTATGCGGTTGCCCTTCAGACAATCCTGCAAAGGGCATCGGCCTGGCATTGGCCTCGGCTATAGGCTTTTTCAGGGGAGGTAATCACCGTTCGAACTTCCTGAACCTCCTGGCTTTTTCTTCCTATAACAAAGAGTTTAAGGAAGAGAAGAACCCTCTCTCCTGGATTAGCGCTAACAAACAAAATACCCTTGACTATTACAAGGACCCGCTGTGCGGTTTTGTCTTCAGCGTGAACGGTTTTCAGAATCTCTTCAGGATAATGAAGGAGTGCTATTCGCATAAGAATTGGCATATGGAAAATCCTGACCTGAAGATACTTTTTGTTTCCGGAGGGGACGACCCTTGCCGCATCAGCTGGGCCTCGCCTCTAGGCTTTTTCTGGGGAGGTAATCACCGGTCGAACTTCCTGAACCTCCTGGCTTTTTCTTCCGA
>CAMFSN010000064.1 GCA_945983015.1 uncultured Bacteroidales bacterium | reverse complement strand
TAATACAGAAAACCAAACAGCCACAATGGAATCTTGTTTCCTCTGCCGAACTCGACATTATCGATTGCAAGATAACTGTTCGGGATATCCTTGATCTGATTGAAAGACTTGTCTGCTCCGCCAACTTCGATGAGTATCTTGTCGTTTATCTGGAAGTCACCGTTCTTGGGATAGTACACTTCCGCCGCTCTGCTGACCTGATTGTAAAAGAAGGTCTCCCTGATGGTTCCTATCTCCGGATTCCTATTGAATGCATACATAAGATTCGGATTGTCAAGGAACATCTTCTCCGGTGCAGCCATCTGCTTTACAGATTTGACTTTTGTCTTGAGAAGGCCCAGCAGCGCTCCTCGCTGAAGCAGTTCCAGCAGCTTGAGCCCTTGTTCACGGCTTGTTTCAAGTTGGGAGTAGAGATCATCCATCTTAGGTATAAAAGGCACTTGTGATGCAATGATCATCAGAAGTTTCTTCAACTTCTGAACAGTGACATATTCCACTTTTTCTACTGATGGTATGTCACTTTCAATGACCTGCCTGCATACTTCGTTCAATCGTGCGTGAAATCCCTCTTTGTCTTCTTTATAGAACGGATAATATCCGTATTTACAATACTCCTTGAAATGCGGAATGATTCTGATCTTTTCAACTATATCTGATGCGATGGAAACGTGATTCTTAAGAAGGTCCTCCAATGATACCACAGGATGATCCAAGATGCCCTCGAAACTCAGATATTCGCGGAATGACATTCCGTGCATCGTGTACATCGCGACTCGTCTTGACAGGTCTCCTTCTCCCTTCTCTATCTGAAGCATGGAACTTCCGGTGAAGACCACTTTCATTGTCGGGTAATTGTCGTATATGTTCTTTATGTAAGTCTGCCAATGAGCACACTTGTGAATCTCGTCCAGGAATAAGTGTGTACCGCCGTTGACATAATGGTATTCAACCAAGTCCATAATAGAGTTTGAGGCAAACCACATATCATCCAGAGATACATACAGGACATTCTCATTCTTCAGGTTTTCCTTGATGTACTGAAGAAGCATTGTGGATTTGCCGACACCCTTCGGACCCTTGATTCCAATGAAACGGGCGCTCCAGTTAATCTTACTGTATAACTCTCTTTTGAATTCAAGACTCTGATGCATTATCAGTCGTCGTGAATTTCTGTACAAAACTTCGCAATCCATATCCGAATATTTTTTTGCAAATATAAAAAACATATTGGGATATGGAAATATTTGCAAATAACAATATTATAATATTCCTCCGATTAGAAGTCACAAAAGGGCTTGCAAAATTCTAGGAAAGGAACAACAGCTGACGAAGTACATTTACACAGATAAAGCACTACCGACTGCAACTGCCACTGAATGCGGTCAAAACGCAGCAAGGGCGACTCCGAAGAGTCGCCCTTAGCAAATGTAGCTATCTGAAAATCGGATAATTGACTATTAATATTCCTCCTCGTCGAAGAAGAAGTCTTCCTTGGTAGGGTAATCTGGCCAGATATCCTCTATGCTTTCGTAGATCTCGCCGTCATCTTCCAGTTCCTGAAGATTCTCCAGAACTTCCTGAGGTGCACCTGAACGGTTAGCGTAATCGAGAAGTTCATCTTTTGTTGCTGGCCATGGAGCATCGTCCAAACTGCCGGCCAATTCTAAAGTCCAAAACATAATCTATCTTTTTTTATATATTTTCAAATCCGCCGCAAAGATAGAAAAATATTATATCTTTCAATACTTTTTCTGTAATTTTGCGATATGGCATACGAAAGAATTGATAACTACGACCCGCAACTCACTCAAAAGATAGCGGAGCACGTGGAAGAGATATTGGCCCTCCTGGGAGAAGATACGAAAAGGGAAGGCTTGCAGAAAACCCCTCAGAGAGTCGCCAAAGCCTTGCAGTATATGACTAAAGGCTATGGGGAAGATGGAATTGGCATAATCAGACAGGCTATTTTCGAAGAAGATTACAGGCAGATGGTGCTGGTAAAGGATATAGAGCTTTACAGCACTTGCGAGCATCATATGATGCCTTTCATAGGGAAGTGTCACGTGGCATACATTCCCGATGGAAAAATTACCGGCTTGAGTAAAATCGCCAGGGTGGTGGAGACCTATGCCCGCAGGCTTCAGGTGCAGGAGAGACTGACGGTACAGATTCGAGACTGTATTCAGGAGGCTCTGCACCCTATGGGAGTAGCGGTGGTTATCGAGGCGAGCCATAGCTGTATGCAGCTTCGAGGGGTGGAAAAGGCTCATTCCATCACTACTACTTCGGCCTTCAGCGGAGCCTTTTTGAAATCTGAAAAAACCAGAAACGAATTCTTGAACTTGATCAAATGAAAATCAGTAAATCTGCCTTCGGCTTTTTAATATTATTTATCCCCTTTACTGTCGGTTTTATCATAGGTCTGCTAATCGGAGTTCCTGTCGGAAAACACAGAGGAGCTGCCATTCCGGATGACGACATTAAAAGTGAGGCCGTAATCGAGGAAATTCCCCGAGAGTCTTCTGAAAAAACTATAAATGAAAATATTGTAAAGGAAGAGCGACCGGAAAAGAAACAGGAAGAGATCATATATTATAAGAAGAGAGCGAACTACGCCTCTCTTTTTAAGGACATGAACGAGGCCCACCTAAGCGTCGCGAAGGACTGCGGGCTTTCCGAAGTTCCGGAGAATCGTGCGGAAGTAGTTAATAATAAGAAGCTTGTGCAGATACGGGATAATGATCTGTATGATATCTATACCCTTCGCTATTCCTGCCCTTATCTGACCCGAGGGGCGGCTTCGGAACTTGACGCCATAGCGCGCGCCTTTCGTGATTCCCTGCGCAGCAAGGACTTGCTGGAGTACAGATTGGTGGTGACTTCCGTCCTTCGCACCAAGGAAGACGTGAAGAACCTTCGTCGTAGCGGAAATGCCAATGCCTCTGCGAATTCCGCCCATTGTTACGGCACTACTTTCGACATTACCTATACCCGTTACGAAAGGGATAACGACGAGGAGCAGGAGGCCTTTATGCAGCCTTTTGAACTGACCAAGGTATTGGGCGAGGTGCTTCTCGACAGAAAGAAAGCGGGTAAATGTCTGGTTAAATACGAAAGAGTGGAGCATTGCTTCCATATTACTGCAACTTATTGATATGAAGAAAATTGGCATACTGATACTGGCTTTGGCCCTGCCTTTGGTCCAGCTCTGGGCGCAGGGCGAGATCGAGGGGGAGCAGCTTTCCTGCACGAGCATTATAGTAGGCAGGGAAGCGAGTGTGGACGGAAGCGTGATTACTTCTCATACCTGTGATGGAAATTACAGGACCTGGCTGAGTGTCGAGCCGGCCAGAGAGCATCCGAGGAAGGCGAAGCGGCAGGTGTATAAGAATACTATGCACAGCACTTGTCGCGAGGACAGCAGCGAGATAAGATTGGCCGGAAGCATTCCGGAAGTGAAGCATACTTACGCATACCTGAATACCGCTTATCCATGCCTGAATGAAAAGCAGTTAGGCATAGGGGAGACCACCTGGGGAGGACCCGATACGCTCAAGAATCCGGATTCGATGTTCCTGATCGAGGAGTTGGAAAGGCTCGCCCTCGAAAGGTGCAGTTCGGCTAGGGAGGCGGTCCTGCTGATGGGCTCCTTGGCAGAAAAATACGGCTATGCCGACAGCGGGGAGTGCCTTACCGTGGCAGACCCTAAGGAAGTGTGGTTCTTTGAGATAATTGGCTGTGGGAAAGGGAAAAAAGGCGCGGTATGGGTGGCAAAACGCCTGCCGGATGATCACGTCGGAGTATCGGCCAATGTCCCCAGGATAGGGGAGTTGGAGGATGATCCGAACAATTTCCTCTGCTCGAAAAATGTGAAAAAGGTGGCTCTGGAGTACGGACTCTGGGACGGTAAGAGCGAGTTCAAGTTCTGGAAAGTCTATAAGGCAGAGTATGCTAGAGGAAAGAATTTCCGTGAAAGAGACTGGTTTATACTCAATAGTTTGGCTCCATCCTTAGGCCTTAGTCAGGATATGGATGAACTGCCTTTTTCCGTGAAACCGGATAAGAAGGTGGAGTTGAAGGACATCTTTGCTCTGCTTCGCTCGAATTATGAGGGGACGGAGCTTGACGCTATCAAGGACCTGAAGATATCGGATGAGGAGATTAGTCCTCTGGCAAACCCTTGGCTCACCGGCACGATGCGTAAGACTTTGAATTACATTAAGCCGGACTTGATTCCCTTCCAGCGTACTGTGTCTGTGGCCTGGTGCTCCTATTCGACTGTCATTCAGCTGCGTAGCTGGCTTCCGGATGCTGTCGGGGGAGTGTGCTATCTCGCCCTTGATAATCCGGGCCAATCTCCTCGCATCCCTATTTTCTGTGCTAATTCCACCCTTCCTGCTCCATACCGGCGTTGCGGTCAGAAGGAGTACGACCCTCAGGTGGCGCTATGGCAGTTCAGGAAGGCAAACAAACTGGCGACATTGGCCTGGCAAAAGACCAAAGGAGAGTTTATGACTATGGTGGGAGAGCAGGAAAAAGCTATGCTGGAGGCCGTAGCTGCTCTCCCATTAGATGCTGATAGTCAGATGCTTGACTCTCTTACGGAGACCTGTCATAACGAGGCGGTGAAACTCTGGTCCGATATGGAGGCCCGCTTGTGGCTGATGTTCGGAATGGGATTTTAGATCAGCGAAAGGAGTAATTCCCTTAGTTCCTTCGGACTGGAGACCAGATGAGTGGCATCCAGCAGGACTTCGCGAGGTCTGAAGCCCCAAGTAACTGCTACACTGTCGATTCCGGCATTTCGGGCAGTCTGTAGGTCCGTAGGGCTGTCGCCTACGAAGATACTTTCCTCTCTGGAGACTCCAGCTTTTTTCAGTATATAGTTAACCACTTCTGCATCAGGTTTTAATGGTAGCTCGGGAGAGTTCCCCATAATCGCGATAAAGTCAATGTCCGAGAAAAATTCCTGTATTAATTTTTCAGTCCCTTGCTGGAATTTGTTAGAGGCTACAGCTATGCGGCAGCCCTTGTCTTGAAGTTCCCTGAGGAGCTCCGGCATTCCTTCGTAGGGGCGGGTGTGGACGTCTATATGCTTCACGTAGTATTCTGTAAAGTCCTTTAGGCACTCTTCAGTCAGAGTTTCCTGGGGGCTGCAGCCGAGGCTTTTTTCCAAGGCGCTGATTATAAGTCTTTTGATACCGTGTCCCACCATCTTTGTATAGTCTTCTATACTATGGGTCTGGAGTCCTCGGCGGGAAAGGGCATAGTCAGTTGCGGCGGAGAGGTCGGCGATGGTATTGATAAGAGTGCCGTCCAAATCGAAAACAATCAATTTAATCATAGCGCAAAGATATACAATTAAACTTTATAAATTCAACTCCGGCCAGATGAAATGTGTGTTTAGGTCTTTTTCTCCTCCGTCCACGAGAATGTCCTGCCCTGTACAGAAGCGGTTCTCCATAGTCAGGAACCAGATCCACTGGGCTATCTCCTCAGGACTTGCCCATCGGCGCAGGGGAGTACAGTCCATTATCTGAGCCCATAGCTGGGGGTCTTCCATCACCGGACGGTTAAGTTCTGTAGTCACACCCCCTGGGGAAAGGCTGTTGCACACAGCACCAAAGCCTGCGAGCCTGCGGGCGGCATTACGCATATAGGCCAATAGTCCGCCTTTGGAAGCGGCGTATTCAGGGAATTCGGCTCCGCTGTGGGCAGACGCGCTGCACATTATCAAAACTGCTCGAATCCCCTTGTGGAAGGCGTACTTTTCCACAGTGGCTATGGTCCCCTTAAGGTTGACCTCTATATCTCGTCCGCTTTGCTGTACTCCGGCATTGGCTATCAGCACCTCGCAATCTGGCAGCTCCGGTAACTCAGCGGAGATATCTGCAATCAGGTGTGTATAGGAATTGTTTTCCGGCAGGCTCGAAGCCTGGGTGTCAATGCCTGTCACCTTATGCCCGCGCTCTAAAAACAAGCGGGCAGTCGCGAGACCTATGCCGCTGCTGCTTCCTGTAATCAGAATGTTCATTTTTTCTTGTCAATATAAGCTTGTCCGACTTTTTCTTCTTCCCATTGGCGTGCCATTTTGTAGCCCAATGGACTGAAAACAACCTCGCAGAGTAATTCCATCACGGCTCCGCTAAGGGAGCATACCAGTACCTGGGTCCAGGTCCAGCCGAAGAAGATATGGCTTACTACGGTGGCGAAGATAAGGTTGTCCACGAACTGAGCGAGGGCAGTGGAACTGAAGGAACGCAGGGCGAAGCTGCCGAAGTTGTTATGCTTCAGACCTTTGGCTATGAGGTGGTTACTGATGGAGTTGACAAAGGAGGAGATAAGCATCGCCAGGGCAGAGCCTAGCACAACGTACCAGCTTCCGCCTATCGTGCGGTTGAGGGCTTGGTTTGCAGCCTGGGCGGCAGCCGGATCGCTGTCTATGTAGCTGTAGTATTCTCCCCAATGTCCAGGGGTGAGGGAGAGCAGATAGAAAAGGCCGCAGACGCAGAGGTTTACAAGCAAGGCGGCTATGGAGAGTTTCATCGCTGCCTTCGCCCCGAAACGCTTGCATATCATATCCATCAGCAGGAAGGAGAGCCAGCTGAGGGTGAATCCGCAGTCGAGGGCTAGCCAGGGAGTGGAAAACAACTCTTTGTTAGCCAGCAGGTTCATCGCCACTACACTTAGGAAAAAGAGGGCCACGACTATGGAAGGGATGTTACGGAAGAGTGCTTTGTAATCATCCAGTTCGCGCTGAAAAAAACTTTTAATCTTCATAGATTCCAGATAGTTTACAGATTAAACTTGGCTCCGAGGAATACAGTGATTTGTGGCTTTAAGGCGAAATCCCAGCTGAAGCAGGAGATGCCACCGAGCTGAAGCCAATCTGTAATCGGAAAATATAGCCAGGCCTCGCTGTAGCAGCCCGCGACGCTGCCATTGAGCCCTGCTGACCAGATGTCGGTGAAGGTGTTGAGATTACACCAGCCCCAGTCGTGGCCGCTGACGAGGGAAAGCTGGGCGGAATTGCCGTTGCGCAGGAGCGGCTCGACGGCTATCATTCCGTTTGGCGTAAAGAAGTCATAAGCTATGCCAATGTAGTAGCAGTGCGAGTTGAGCCCGTAGCTGCGGAACTCGGCGTGCAGGAAGAGGGGAGCCTCCCAGAATTTGTGCTCGTGAAAGAGTTGGATGTACGCGAAACTCCCATCTTTTGAGATGTCGTCGCTGAGCAGTGCATAAGTGAAGTGGTTTTCTCCGCCTTTCGAAACTTCCAGCATAATGTGGCTTTGGGGACTTATGTCTGCTTTTTGGAGGATGTGAAGATTGGCCTGGCCACTTGCCGGCACAATCAGCAGCAGCAAGGCTGCCGCGCTAGAAATAATGTGTTTCATTTGCCCTTTATGTTTTAATTTTTACTCTGGCGGAGGATGACAGGCCTAGAACTCCGCCTTTTGCGCTGCAAATATACAAAATTTTCGTCTAACTGAAGCAGGCAGATTTCGCCTTGATGGGCTTCCGCTGTCTTCCCAGCAGAGAACATGGGGCTCCAGATCTGAGGGCTCAGGGACGTAGAGCACCGTCCAATGTCTCAAAAATAGAAAAAATAATTATATTTGTCCAAAAGTGAATCTATGAAAAGAATTGCTATCTTTGTCTTGAGCGCACGGGAGAAAGTGGAATTTGATGAACTTTGGCTTATAGCCAGAAGGAAGGATCGTCTGAAAGAGATAGCCCGGGAACTGGACGGGTGTTTCCTGGAGTTTTATCCGGAGAATAATGACGCCTTGCATTGGATGCACCTGGTGGAGGAGATGCATCGTGCCCGTGGAGGCAAATGGCAACAATGTCCGTATCGACATACTAATCCGGCATAAGTGTTATGAAAAAGATTTATTTCGCGGGTTCTATCAAGGGAGGCAGGGCTGATGCCGAGCTATATAAGAGGATGATAGAGTATCTGCAGAGGGAACATATAGTTCTGACTGAACATATAGGAGATTTGTCCAAAAGCAAACTTGAAGATGTGCCTAACAAGGAAGTGGCGGTGTATGAGCAGGATACGGCTTGGCTTAGGGAGGCTGACATAGTGATAGCCGAATGTAGTACCCCTTCACTTGGAGTGGGTTACGAGATGGCTTATGCCGAGCGTTTTGGAAAGGAGGTTCATATCTTCTATGACGCTTCTCGAAGCGTCCTCTCCTTTATGCTCTCGGGGGATGACTATTTTCATATTCATCCCTATCATAGTGAGGATGAAATCTATCCGATTCTGGATTCCATTTTGTTCTGAAAGCGAATTGGGAATACGAGCTGAAGATGGAGTCAACAATTGCT
>CAMFSN010000063.1 GCA_945983015.1 uncultured Bacteroidales bacterium | reverse complement strand
TAAGGAGTCGTCGGCAGCGTCAGATGTGTATAAGAGACAGGCACATAGCCCACCTCTTCCCATCCGGCAGAGATGTTAATACCTTTGAGTTGATTCAGCAAGACCTCTGAAATCTCGCTTGGCTTTAAGTTTTGAGACATTAAACTAACCTTTTATTCAAATCATCGAACTCGCGACGGATTTTCTCGAGCTTGCTTTTCACGCTCGTATCCATCACCTTGTCATCAATTTCCAATACGAAGCCTCCTATCAGCTCCGGTTTCACTTTATGGGAGAATACCATCTTGCCTTCAAATCTGTCTTTCAGGCTTTCCTTTATCTGCTCGTCCAGCTTAGGGTCTTCGATAGCCGTGCTGAGTCTGGCCTGCACTATGCCGCAATGCCTGCGGTACTGCATAGTGTAACTTCCGAAGATATATTTGGCATAGGAAAGACGTCCATTGGAAGAAAGCAGTTCCAAAAAGCGCTGCAGATCATCTTCCAGAACCTGGGGCATTTTCCCCTCGAGTATGAGGCAGAGCTGTCCATAGACTCTCTCGGCACTGCCTTTTTCCAGACAGTACTCCAAAAGGGCGCGGGCATAGCGTTTGGAAATCACTCCTTCGTTCATTTCTTCACGTCTTTCAATTCGTCGAGCATCTTATCGATATAGTCTTGCTGTTTCTCAGGCTCTGCCAATTCTCTCTCCAGCACTTTTTCTGCTATGCTTACTGAAAGCTGGCTTACCTGAGACCTGACTTCTCTGAGGGCGTTCTCCCTTTCTGTGGCTATCTGCTCCCTGGCCTGCGCTATGATGCGCTCACTTTGCTGCTCAGCGTCTCGTCTGGCTTTCTCCAGAAGGGCTTCCCGCTGCTGTGCGGCCTCGCCCAGAATCTGGGCCTGCTGCTGCTTGGCCTCACAGAGCATCTGCTCCTTGGTCTTTTCCATATCGGCCAATTCTGCCTCCGCCTTTTCCGCAGCTTTCAGTGCGCCTTCGATCTTCTCCTGCCGCTTTTCCACCATAGAGGTGATGACAGGAAAGCCGAACTTCGCCAATATGAAGAACACAATGGCGAAAATCAGGCACATCCAGAAGATGAGTCCACTGTCAGGAGTAACGAGATTCATTTTTTACAGTACTCCGAGAAGACAAACCAGGATGGCGAAAAGGCAGGCACCTTCCACGAGGGCTCCCACGATGATGGCTATCATCTGATACTTGCCTGCATATTCAGGCTGTCTGGCACCGGCTTCGAGGGCTGATTTACCTATCTTGCTGATACCAAAGGCTGCTGCAAAAGCAGCTACGGCTGCGGCGAGACCGAAAATTGCAGTCCCTATTCCCGCTTGAAGAAGAATTGTTGCTAACATAATCTATATAATTTTTAATGTTGTCTTGACATTCCTATAAATACGCTCGAGAGCATAGTGAACACATAGGCCTGGATGAAGGCTACCAGCAGTTCGAGCACGTCCATAAATATGCCGAATACCACCGCGAAGGCACTAAGCCCGGCGTTCAAGGCAGCGCCCATCTTCGCCGTCAGGAAGACCACGGCCACTACGCCCAACAGCATGATGTGACCCGCAGCTATATTGGCAAACAATCTTATCATCAGACTGAAGGGTTTGGTGAACATACCCACTATCTCTATGACAGGCATTAAAGGGATAGGGCATTTCAGAGGAACCGGTACGTCCGGCCAGAGTATGTCCTTCCAGTAGTGTTTGTTCCCGAAGAGATTGACTGCCAGGAAAGTGAAAAGTGCCAGACAGAAGGTCACGGCTATGTTACCCGTCACGTTAGCCCCTCCAGGGAAGAATGGCACTATCCCCATAAGGTTGTTAACGAAGATGAAGAAGAAGATGCTCAGAAGATAAGAGCTGTACTTTCTGTAATCCTGTCCTACACAAGGTTTTATCACTTCGTCCAGCAGCATGCAGCTCAGCATCTCAACCGCTCCGGTAAAGCCTTTCGGAACTTCTTTCAGGGCATCGTGCCTGCGGTACCATCTGGCAGGCAGCAGTATTATCAGCAGTAGTACCAGAGAGTTAACCATCAGGGCCAGGACATTCTTTGTAATCGAGATGTCAAAAGGCCTTTTCTCGCTTCCGTCTTCCAGGCTTTCCACCACCTTGCCATTTTCGTTGAGGTAAAAACCCTCGTAGGACTGTCCGTGGGAGATTTTTTTCGACGAGAAGCAGTGCCAAGTCCCGTCATTCCCTCTTACTATTACTGGCAGATATACGCAGACCGGCTTGTCGTTTATCTCAGTGATATGCCACTCGTAAGAATCCAGGATATGATCAAAGATGAATTTGTTCATATCGATATCTTTCTCCTCTGCTCCAAGGGGCAGGGCGAAAAGCATAATCAGAGAAAATATGTAAGCCAGTTTCTTCATACTTCCACACAGGCTATGATCACTGATTTTTCTATCCTGACTATTCCGGAGCGGACAGCTATCCTGCTCTCCGTCCCGTCTTTGCGGATTCTGATCTCTCCCTGACATATCGTGGAGATGAAATCCGCGTGATGGGGGAGCACTTCGAATTCGCCCAGGGTGGAAGGGAAGAAAACCGCTTCCACTTCGGAGTCGAACAGACATCCTTCAGCCGATATGATTCGGAGTTTAAGCATTCTCGAGAATCTCCTTGCCTTTCTTTAAAGCGTCTTCTATGGTACCCACGTTCAGGAAGGCCTGCTCCGGAACATCGTCGCACTCTCCGTCCAGAATCATCTTGAATCCCTTGATGGTGTCTTCTATATCCACCATCACGCCTTTCACGCCCGTGAACTGTTCAGCTACGCTGAAAGGCTGGGAGAGGAAGCGCTGCACCTTTCTCGCCCTATATACTGTGAGTTTGTCTTCGTCTGAGAGCTCGTCCATACCCAGGATGGAGATGATATCCTGCAACTCCTTGTTCTTCTGCAGAATCTGTTTGACCCTCTGGGCGGTCTCGTAATGCTCTTTTCCCACTATGAGCGGATCCAATATCCTGGAAGTGGACTCCAGCGGATCTACGGCAGGGTAGATACCCAGTTCCGTAACCTTTCGGCTGAGCACGGTAGTGGCGTCCAGGTGGGAGAAGGTGGTGGCAGGGGCAGGGTCAGTAAGGTCATCCGCCGGCACATACACCGCTTGTACTGAAGTGATGGAGCCGTTCTTCGTGGAGGTGATTCTCTCCTGCATCTGTCCCATTTCCGATGCCAATGTCGGCTGGTATCCTACCGCCGAAGGCATTCGTCCCAGCAGTGCGGACACTTCTGAGCCGGCCTGCGTGAAACGGAATATGTTGTCTATAAAGAAGAGAATGTCCTTAGGGTCTTCCGCATTCGGACTGTCCCTGAAACTCTCTGCCAATGTCAATCCTGACAGGGCTACTGCGCTTCTGGCTCCAGGCGGCTCGTTCATCTGTCCGAAGACCATCGCCACCTGACTGTGTTTCAGGGCTTCTTCATCTATTTTCGAGAGGTCCCAATTTCCCTCCTCCATAGATTTTTCGAACTCTTCGCCATATTTGATCACTCCGGATTCTATCATCTCCCTCAGCAGGTCATTACCCTCGCGGGTACGCTCACCTACGCCGGCAAAGACGGAGAAGCCATTGTGCTTTTTCGCGATGTTATTAATCAACTCCTTGATGAGTACGGTCTTACCTACGCCGGCACCGCCGAAGAGACCTATCTTTCCTCCCTTGAGGTAAGGTTCCAAAAGGTCTATCACCTTGATGCCGGTATAAAGCACCTCGCTGGATGTGCTGAGTTCTTCGAACTTAGGAGGCTCGCGGTGAATAGGCAGGGCATCCGAGCTGTCCAGTTTAGAAAGCCCGTCGATAGGGTCTCCTGTGACATTCATAACCCTTCCCCTGATCTGTTCTCCCCTAGGCATTCTGATATAGCCTCCGGTGGAGATTACTTCCATACCTCGGCTAAGTCCGTCTGTGGAATCCATCGCCACGCAGCGAACGGTGTTTTCACCTATGTGCTGCTGAACTTCTATGATAAGCCGGGAGTTTTCGCCTCTGTTTACCTGTAGGGCTTCATTTATGGGAGGGAGTGCGTTTTCACTTATCTCGGGAAGGTCAAAGTGTACGTCCACCACCGGACCTACAATCTGTGAAATATGACCTTTAATCTTCTCTGCCATATCGTTTATTCTACTATTTTCAAATCATACAAATGTACGAAAAAAATAGCAGAATTTAAACCTCTCTTTCGCAGATCTCCTTTATGCCGTTTCTGTCCAGTGTGATTCTGAAATGTTTGAAGTCCTTTATATCGTCGTATTCATAGCTCAGGACTATGTTTAGGTAGTATTCCTTTGGACACATTACTTGCTTGACCGTGCCGTTTTCATCCAACACGTTCACCGGAACTTCTGGGTTATCCATCTTATGCAGAAAACTGTTTACCTGCAAGCGGATGATGTCATTTACTCCGCTATAATTATAGGATGCGTTCTGCATCATTTTCTCCCTGTCTATGTTTACGAACTTCCTGTAGAGTATCACTCTCTCTCCCAGATGGGCGTTTTCGCTAGGGAAGATGGCGCCTTTGTTCCTTATTTTTTTTATCTCTTCCGGCACTTTGTGCTTGGATATGAAATCCACGGCTTCTTTCATTTTGCCTATCTGGTGATTCTTCAGAGAGATCTTCGCCTTGTTATCGTAATACCTGTCTCCCACCTTGTGGGCGAAGTAGAATCGCATCAGCTCCTTTATTCTGTCCTTCATCATATAGCTGATAATCAGCGCTATGAACAAAGGCCAGGTGAGGTTGCCGAAGTGCCGTTGGAAGGCCCAGGCCACCACCGTAGCGAACAGCATTGCCAATCCCGCAGCCAGGCTGTAGTAAGCCTGCTCGACCAGCACTCCATCGCGTTTTTTCGGCACGCGAAGGTAGAGTTGGCTTTCCACATACTTTTTTAGCACTCCGTGCTTGTATATGTCTGTGGTGGAGGAATAGTTCCTTTCGTGTCTCAGATCGTTTACCTCTCTTACGAGTCTGGCCAATTCTTCCTTCTGCTTGTCCAGACCTTTTTTGCCTGCCAGGACCTTGAGCAGCATCAGGGTATGCTGATTGCTTACCGTGCAGATGAAGTCCCCCGACATATTGTAGGCTTCCTGCCCTTCAGGCCCCACGGTCGGGGTGGAAATGATCTGCTCAATGTCCTTGTAGGCTTTGATTATCTTTCGGAGATTGCTGGTATAGTTGTCCAGCAGATGCTCTTTTTTAGTCTGACTTTTAATGTAGTTGGCCTCTTCTCTGAGGGAACTCTTTACGATGGCGGCGAACATTTTCGCCTGGTAGGCGAATTCTGAGGTATTGGTGCGGGTGTAGTCGGAGGCCATCGCATGTGCCGCCCTGCTGAGGTTCTTCAGAGGCAGGGCTTCTCCTTCCACTATGTCCCTTAGGATGAAGTTGGGGGTAATCAGGCGGATGTTCGTCTTGACATCCCTGTAGAAGTCGGCCTTGGAATAAGTGTATGGGGTAATGTCCAGACTTTCAGGCACAAAGATCCACATCCCCACCGTAAAGTCGTTCTTTTTCGTCTTGCGGCGGGTGACGAAGCCCACTTTGAACTCGATGGAGTAGCGGTCGTGTATCTTTGTCTTGATGTCTATCATAATTGTTTAAAAGAGTCCAGGTGTGATTCCGAACCATTTGAAGAATGTAGCTCCCCAGACTAGTACCAACAGCCAGGATATTATCATCATAGTAATGCCGAATTTAAAGGCATCTCCCTGGCTGTACTGGTTCGTGGTGTAGAGCAAGGCTGCCGGTTTGCTGTTGAATGGGAACACATAGACGTGTTCGATGAGCATACTTACAGGCAGGGCCAGGCTCATTGGCATGAAGCCAAACTTGGCCTCAACTCCCAGGGCTATAGGCACGAAGACCATAGTTCTGATGGTTTTAGACTGGAAGAGAAGACCGGAGAATATCATTAAAAAGGTTAGAGCTACGTAAAGCACCCAGTAAGGGGTGTCAGCGGTGATGCCCATAGAGTCGAAGGCGGCATTCACCATAGTATTTGGCAGGTCGGTGGCATTCAGTCCTGAGCCCAGGGTATAGGCTCCGGCGGAGAATATCATAAGATGCCAAGGGATGTCCACGTCGTTCCACTTTACCACTCCTATCCCAGGGAGTAAGGCTATCACTGCGCCTATAAGGGCGACTATGGTCTCGTCTATGTTATGGAATGTCCCCTTGGTGACCCAGAGGAAAAGCACCAGGATGAAGATGGCCACGGCCTTGATTTCCTCGCCGCTGATTTTACCCATAGCGTTGAGCTCTTCCTTCAGGCGATCCAGTCCACCTTCTATCTGAGGTTTTTGTTCCTCCTTTTTCATAGGGAAGAAGACGTACATACCCAGTAGAAGACCGATGACAAGTATGACCATGCTCATCGGCCCACAGGTCTTAAGCCAATCCGCATAGCCGAAGTCGCAGGAGCCCAGGAAGCCGGCTATGAGAGAAATTGCAAGCAGGTGGGCACCGGAGCCGGTGTAGAAGGCATTGGCCCCGATATTCACCTGGAACAGGTTCTGAAGCACGAGGTTTCGTCCGAAATTGTTCCTGTTCCCATCAGATGCTCCGTAGATGGCACACACTACCATAAAGATAGGCAGCATTATGGTCGCCTTCACTGTGGTGGCGGAGATAAAGAGGCTGAGGATGAGGTTGATGAGCATAAAGCTCCAAAGTACTCCCTTGGCCGATTTGCCGAATTTGATCACGAAGGCGAGGGCCAGGCGTTTTGCGAATTTGGTCTTTACCAGCATACTGGCCAGAACGAAACTCAGGATGTTTAGCCACATCACCGGATGTCCCAGTTGGGCTAGGGCTTCCTTTTGGGTGGTGACTCCGGTGAGCACTATTCCCAGTATCACCAGCAGCGAAGTGAGGTAATTAGGGATGGCTTCCGTAATCCAGAGTATGAGTGAGGCTACGAAGATGGCGAGCATTGCATAGTTTGAACGCAGGAAAGCGTCCAGCCCGATGGCGTTCATCCTGGCTTGAGCCTTGGCTGTGAGGGCTCCGACGTTGAGGTTGTCGATAAAGCCTATATGGCAGAACCAGTAGATGAACACGAAACTCAGAAGGGCTAGCGGCAGGCCAAGTCTGGCCATCCACTGCTCCATCTTTGATTTCTGCATCTTCGGCAACTTTTCGACCTTGTAGTTATTCAGGTCGAGCGGATCGAAAGCCGCTTTTCTGCTCGTCTCTTCCATCTTTTTGAGTTTATTCGGACCTGCAGCTCCGGTCAGGGGGCTGCAGGCATATAATTACTTCCAATTCTTATATGGGTTCTTCATCAGCATAGAGTTGAAGTACTTCGGATCTCCGGTAACCTCTTCTCCAAGCCATTCAGGCTTGTCGAAAGGCTCGTTTTCGTCAGCAAGCTCCACCTCAGCCACGGTAAGTCCGTCGTTGTCGCCGTAGAACTCATCGATTTCCCAGGTATGCACGCCGTCTGTGTTCTTTACGAGATAGCGAGTCTTGTCGATAACACCAGGTTCTGCCAGTTCGAGAAGGGCACGTACGTCTTCAACTGGAATTTCCTTTTCCCACTCGAAGCGGGCTGCTCCGGAGGCGTTGCCTATTCCCTTGACTGTGATGAAGCCCTTGTCTCCCTTTACACGGATGCGCACGGTGCGCTCAGGCACTGAGCTGAGATAGCCCTGAGTGATGCGGGTCTGCTTGAAGGCCTCTGCCTTGAAGTCTCCTTTGACTAAGAATTTCTTTTCGATTTCCTGTGCCATAGCTTATTCGTTTGCAAGTGCTTTGTCAGACATTCCGATGACACGCTTGATGGCCTGAAGGTAGTTGATGTTCTCTACACCCTCGAGGTGACAGTCTGCGATGGTCTTCTTGATGTCTTCGATTTCGGTGGATTCTGAGTTGATGGTCACGACCTTGGCTCCGTTGATGAGCACGTTGCCGAACTCGCAGATGGTGTTGTTCACCATATAGCCGAAGCGCTGCTTGTGCACGCGTACTGCGGCGAGGTCAGGATTGGCCTTTACCATAGCGATGAACTCTTCGTAGGTGTAAGTGTCCTTAGTGAGCTCAGGGCAGTCAACCATAAAGGCAGGGTAAACCTCATTGCGAAGCACCTCGGCGCTGATAGGGAATTCTCCCTTCATCAGCGGATTCCACTGCTCCAAGCCGTCCACTGACTGCACGAAGGTCTTGATGTCCATCTTGCCGTTACGAATCTTCGTGTTATTGATGTCGTTCTTAGCGGAGATGATATAGATCTCGTCACTCTCTCTTTCCCATACCTTCTCAGGAACAGGAACAGACAGGCGGGCCATCCTTTTGTGAGCCTCGCAAAAACACTGTCCGAAGCTGCGGAACTCGAAGCGTGGCTTCGAGATTTCGCCGATTTTAAGTTCTTCTGCCATTTTTAAGACTATATATTTTCGTGTGAAATTTCAGCTGCCTTCTCTCCGTTGGCTGCGCCAGGAGTTGAATCTGCGTAAGCCCACTCGCCGGTTCCGTCAGGGCAGCGGCTGAATGAGTGATTCTTGTCGTTCTCGTAACCTGAAACTTGGTTCCAACCTGAACCTTCCTCACCGCGAACGAAAGTGTCAAGCACCTTGCCTGATGCGTCGCAAAGCTCGATCTTCACATTCTTCTTTCCAGAAAGACCTCCCTTGAAAATGTGGTTTTCGCTCTGGTAAGCGTAGTCAGGCTTTCCACCCTCAGCCTCGTCAGCGAGGTCTGAGCTCTCAAGGTAAATCCAAGCCTTGGCAGCAAGCTTCATTCCTGCAGCACCTGTCCAGGTTG
>CAMFSN010000062.1 GCA_945983015.1 uncultured Bacteroidales bacterium | reverse complement strand
TGATGATGTTCTTCGCCTATATGTTCGTGGACGTGATGTCCCCGCTCAAATCTCTGGTAGAAGACTCTCTGGGCTGGAACAGCGGAGTATTCGGAAAGTATGCCGCCTCTGAATATATCCTGAATGTATGCGGTTTCCTTATTATAGCAGGTGTAATCCTGGACAAACTTGGAGTTCGCTTCTCAGGCATTCTTTCAGCAGGCCTTATGGTACTTGGAGCCGCGATTAAATTCATCGGCATTAGCGACTGGTTCCAGACCACACAATTCGCACAGTGGCTGGGAAGCTGGTGGGTAGAGATGCCTGCAAGCGCTAAAATGGCTTCCCTTGGCTTTATGATTTTCGGCTGCGGTTGCGAAATGGAGGGCACAAATGTCTCAAAGATATTGGCCAAATGGTTCAAGGGCAAAGAGATGGCTCTCGCTATGGGACTTGAGATGGCTATCGCCCGTATAGGCGTGTTCGGAGCTATGTGGATAGCACCGCTGATCTCAAGCAAATTCGGGGGCTCAATCGTGGCTCCGGTAGGATTCTGCGGAGCTTTGCTGGTAATTGGCCTGATTAATTTCATCATCTTCGGAGTGATGGACCGCAAATTCGACAGACAACTGGTGTCTGCCGGACTTGCCACGGAGGAGAAATCTCCGGAAGACGAATTCCACGTAAAGGACCTGGGAGCCATCTTCAAGAGCAAGATGTTCTGGATAGTGGCTCTGCTCTGCGTGCTATACTATAGCGCCATCTTCCCATTCCAAAGATATGCGCCTAACTTCCTGGAGGAGACTCTGAAAATAGGTAACGACGAAGCTGCCCATATGTTCAGTTTCTTCCCTATTCTGGCTATGCTGCTTACTCCGCTTCTGGGTATTTTCCTGGACAAGGTCGGCAAGGGAGCTTCAATGCTGCTGACAGGCTCTGTCATAATGATAGTTTGCCACCTGTGCTTTGCTTTCGTGCTTCCGATTTTCCCTCACAAGTGGTTTGCCACCCTGCTTATACTGGTTTTGGGAGTTAGTTTCTCTTTGGTACCGGCAGCCCTGTGGCCATCAGTACCAAAGATAATAGACGATAAGATTCTGGGTTCGGCCTACTGCCTTATATTCTGGGTTCAGAACATAGGCCTCTGTCTGGTTCCTATTCTCATAGGAAACCTTCGTCAGAGTACGGGAGGCTACCTGGTTCCAATGATAGTATTCGCAAGTTTCGGTGTTCTCGCCTTCATCTTCAGCCTCCTTCTAAAGAAAGAGGACAGAAGGAAGGGCTATGGTCTGGAACTTCCGAATATCCAGAAATAAGACTAAAACGGAAGATCATCCGTATCCTCAGCAGGCGTCACAGTTGGTGGCGCCTGTGTCGTTTGTGGCGCAGCGTACTGTGGGGC
The DNA here is from genome assembly GCA_945983015.1 of uncultured Bacteroidales bacterium. GTDB lineage: Bacteria > Bacteroidota > Bacteroidia > Bacteroidales > UBA932 > Cryptobacteroides. The sequence continues at coordinate 7,449 of CAMFSN010000062.1, read as the reverse complement.
GGCGTATTGAGGGGCACTTTGAGCCGGAGCATAAGATGGAGCAGCCTGCTCAGAATCGGACTTGCGGCCCAGGAGTTGGAGATTATCCGCAACTATCTCAGTGACATACTTCTTAACTCCGCTCTGATCAGTATAGTTACGAGTTCTGATCTTACCCTCCACATAGAGTTGAGAGCCTTTGTGGACATATTTCTCCACATACTCGGCGCTGGCTCTCCAGGCGGTGATATTGTGCCATTCAGTGGTCTCACGGGTCTCACCGTTATTCTCCCTGCGACGCTCTGAAGTAGCCAGAGTGAACGATGCGACTTTCACATTCCCTTCGAGATAACGTACGTTAGGGTCTCCCCCGACGTTACCAATCAACATTACTTTATTCAAAGACATAACTATATACTTTTACACTTGGGCACTTTGTCCAAGCACTTGCAAGTTAACATTATTTTTTCGGATAATCGAAGATTATCGAAAGAATTGCGAAAAATCCCATCACGAAAGGATAGTACAGATAAGGGATAATGGCCGAAGAGGAAATTTGCGCCAAACTGGCAGCCATCAAAAGCTGAGCCCCATACGGAAGCATACCCTGGATGAAGCAGGAGAAAGTGTCCAGGATACTGGCCACCTTTCTCGGAGCGATTCCAAAGCGCCTCCCTATATCCGAGGAAATGCCACCGGTGGTAATGATGGCGATGGTATTGTTAGCCGTACAGAAATTGGCCAGACTGACCAGGGCGGCGATGCTGGCCTGAGCCCCCCTGCGCCCATTCACCCTGCGGGTCAAGCGATCTATGATAAAGTCAAGTCCTCCGTTATGGCGTATCATCTCAAGCAGACCTCCGGCCAGCAGGGTCACTATGATGAGCTCACTCATAGAGGAGATGCCTCCACCTATGGACACCAGCCAGGACACCCAAGTGAAATCTCCATATACGAAAGCGATTATGGCATTCAAAAGGATTCCGGAGATAAGCACCACGACTACGTGAGCCCTTAACAGAGCCAGCACTATGACCAGAATGTATGGAAGAAGCTTAATGGGATTCACCGACTCGAAATCCGGCCTGTTTATATGAAGATTCCAACCCAGGACCACATACAGAACACTTACTATTATGACTGCAGGAAGTATTATCTGGATATTGGTCTTGAATTTCTGATGCATTTCGCAACCGGCGGCCCTGGTAGCCGCGATGGTAGTATCCGAAATGAAAGAAAGATTATCTCCGAAAAAAGCCCCTCCCACTATTATGGCAGTCATAAATTCCACCCCTACCCCAGCTTCTGAGGCGATTCCAGAAGCTATAGGAACCAGCGCCACGATGGTACCCACGGAGGTTCCCAAGGACATAGAGATAAAGCAGGAGGTAAGAAATAGTCCGGTGTACAAAGCTCGGGCAGGAATAAGACTGAGAGTCAAGGATACGGTTGCATGAACAGCGCCTATGTCCTTAGCTGTGCCGGCAAAGGCTCCTGCCAATATGAATATCCATATCATCAGCAGGATATTAGGATGTCCGGCTCCCTTGGAGAATATCTCCAGTCTCTGCGAAAGTTTTCCCTTAGTCGTAAGTACGGCATACACGCAACTGATCAAAAATGCTGAACAGACAGGCACCTTATAAAAATCTCCCGCTATTATGGAAGACAGGAGATATACAACTAAAAAAACGACAAGGGGGCTTAATGCGAAAAGTCCCTTTTTAAGATTCATAGTTTTTCGATATTTTTTGAATAATTATGACCAGCGCCGCACCCAGGGCCATAGCCACTATGGCTCCAGGAACCTGTAAGCCGTGACCTGCCGCCTCGACTGCCTGCATATCCGCCCAAGGCCACACCTTCAAGACTGTACCCAGAACAAAACCCACCAGAATAAGCATAGTCGCCCTCTCGCATTTGGAAAGGAGCCACTTCAGGAATTTGGAAAAGGCCACGATTCCCACCACTGCGCCTATGGCGAAAGGCAGGAGCACGCCCCAGTTCAAGGCGCTCAGATCCAGAGCCTTCATCACCACATCGTAATTTCCGAAAATCTGCAGGACAAAACTGCCGGACACTCCAGGAAGTATCATAGTGCAGATGGCTATCGCCCCGCTCAAAAAATAAAACCAGGCAGTTTCAGGAGTATGGGTAGGTGTCAGATAACAGAAAAGGATGCCGAGGGCGATTCCAATTAACACCCAAATCAGGTCTTTCCACTTTAAATCCTTCACCTGTAAAATCATATATACAGCGGAGACTATAATCAGCCCGAAGAAAAAAGCCCAGGTAAGCACAGGATATTCCACCAGTGCCCAAGTCACCAGCTTGGCAAGACTCAAAATGCTCAGAACCAGACCCAGGAAAAGGGCAAGCAGGAAAGTCCCGTCCACCTCCTTCCACCAGAGTTTAAAGTTCCCCTTGAAGAACAATTTCCACTTCTTGACAGAGGCAAAGGAACTGATACAAGCTATCAATCTGGAATAAATACCTGTAATCAGGGCTATGGTGCCTCCTGACACGCCAGGAACCACATTGGCCGCCCCCATTCCAAAACCTTTCAATACTGTGGACAAAAATTGTTTCATACTATGGAATTTAACACTGCCTCAATCTGGGCGAAAATCTGAACTTGAGAAAAATTATCGGTATTACTGATCAGCAGGTCGAACAAAGGCTTTCTGCCACTTTGATAGATCCCCACTTTAAATTTGGCCATTGAACACAGGGAGGCATAATGGGCTGTATAGTTATCCTCAGGGAGAAGATTGATCAGCAGGTCTTCCTTTCCATCAGGATAAGGATACTTTTTTGACCTCTTAGCCCTTCCATACCACTTTATATTCTTACGGAGAATCATCTGCGCCCCCTTCACCTGCTCTTTCGGAGCTTCCTTCGAAGGATTTATGACAAATATCTGGCAGGCCAATTTTCTTTTCCCGAAGAAGGCATTCGCCTCATCTGCGCAAGCCTGAGCCGAAGAATCCGTCCCGTCAATCAGGACAGTAACCTTACTGCACTTGGACAAAGGGCATATAGCGTGCTCTATCTTTGAACGGTGCCTTGCAAGGGATAGTGCTCTGGCCAGTATTACAAAAGGATTCCTCATACTATCTGACTGACTCTATAAGCGCCTGAATCTCGGCGTTCGCCTGCTTCCAGCGGTTCACGTCCATCTTCGTTCCAATTACTTCCACGACCTTAGCCGCGATAATGGACCCGACCTCTCCGCAGACCTTCAAAGGAAGGCCCAAAGAATGGGCATACAGAAAACCTGCGGCATAAGTGTCTCCGGCTCCGGTCGCATCTACCGGATCAGCCTCCCAGGCCGGAATATGATACTCTTCTTCGGCTGATTTGACCCAGGAGCCATCCTTTCCCACTTTCACCACTGCTATCTTACAGTGGTTTGATATCTCTTCAAGGGATTCCTTGGGGTCGGCTATCTTAGTGAATGCCCTCGCCTCAGTCTCGTTAGCAAAGACTATGTCCACATATCTGTCTATGATATTATGCAGGAAAGCATTGTTACTTTCCACGACGTTATACGAGGCCATATCCAGGGAGATGATACAGCCGGCATCGTGGGCCAACTCCACTGCTTTTCTGATAAGCGCCTGGTTCTGAACCAAATACCCTTCTATATGGAAGTAGTCGTGTCCTTCAAAATACTCTGCCTTGAGGTCTTCCGGCACCAGGTCCAAAGCCGCTCCCAGATAAACCGCAAAGGTCCTCTCGGCATTACCTCCGCTCACAAAGACCATACTTCTTCCGCTGGAGTGCTCGCTTTTCAAAAGCAGGGATTTGACTCCGTACTGCTCCTGATCGCTTTTGAACAGAAGGCCAAGTTCATCCTCCCCTATCTTCCCGATAAAAGAAGAAGGCATTCCGAAAATAGATGTACAGGTGATGGTGTTAGCTGCGCTTCCGCCGGCGACATACTTTACGCCTAATGGTTTGAGCGACTGCCAGATCTTGTCTCCAGTCTCCATATCCACGTGCTGCATGCTGCCTTTAGGAAGATGAAATTTCTTTAACAGCGAGTCATCCGGAAGGACTGCAAGAATGTCAGTAAGGGCGTTCCCGATTCCAAGTATAGATTTCATAGCAAATATGATTAAATGCAAAAGTACATAAAAATTATGTTAAATTTGCAGGGAATATGTCAAAGAAAATACTAAACGTATTAAAATATATCCTGGCGGCCGCTCTTGCCGCAGTGTTGGTTTATCTCGCTCTCAGAGAGGTGGATTGGCAGATTTTCGTAGATGCACTATACGACACGAAGTGGCTCTGGGTCGCAGGTTCATTGGCATTCGCCTTAATGGCTCTGCTGCTGCGCAGCGAAAGGTGGAGGCTTCTGATGCTCCCCATAAACAAGGATATCCGCAGGAAGGACCTGTGGGACGCCTGTAACATAGGGAATCTGCTGAGCGTGGTGGTACCCTGGGTGAGCTTTCTGGTCAGGTGCGGGGCGGTAACAAACAAGAAGACCCCTTACGACAAGACCGTGGGGACCATCCTGATGGAAAGGGCTTGGGATATGCTGATGGTCTTCATCCTTATCATTCTAGCCATAGTCCTGAACTCTGGGGAGATAGCCAATTGGTTTATAGACAATATAGCTATGAAGATAGCAGGAAGGTGGAAGGTAATCCCTATCCTGCTGGGGGCAGTACTCCTGTTAGCATTGGCCATCTATGTGATATTCAGATACAGAGAGAGAAACGCAGTGGCGGGGAAATTGGCCGGATGGATAAGCGGAATTTTCGATGGCTTTAAGACTTTTGCCCAGACCCCGAGCAAAGTGCCTTTCGTTCTGCTTTCTGCCGGAATATGGGTGTCCTACTTTATGATGTGCTTCTGTGTGTTCAAGGCGGTGCCTGCCCTGAATCATCTGGGGATAAGCGATGCCCTCTTTATCTCCGTGGTGGGCAACCTCTCTTCCCTGCTTCCGGTTCCAGGTGGCTTCGGCGCCTATCACTACTTCGTGGCTAGCGCCCTGTCGGCCCTCTACGGAGCCAGTTGGGAGATAGGCATTCTTTTCGCCACCCTTACACACGAAACACGCTCCCTGATGCTGGTAGCATTGGGAGCGCTGTCTCTAATATCTTCTCAGAAAAAAATCAAGCTGTAAGGTAGTCCCTGATAGCTGCGGCGGCTTTTCGGCCAGCGCCCATCGCGAGAATTACAGTAGCTGCTCCAGTTACGGCGTCGCCTCCGGCGAAGACGCCAGCTCTGGTGGTAAGCCCTTCCTCACTGGCTATGATGCCTCCCCTACGATTCGCCTCCAGGCCATCAGTACTGTTGACTATCAATGGATTAGGGCTAGTACCAAGGGCCATTATAACAGTGTCGGTCTCTATCTCAAACTCTGAACCCTCGACAGCTACAGGACGACACCTTCCGCTTTCGTCAGGCTCACCAAGTTCCATCTTGACACATTTCAGAGCTCTTACCCAGGACTTGTCATCTCCGAGTATCTCCACAGGATTGGTAAGCATATCGAAGATAATCCCTTCAGCCTCGGCGTGATGCACCTCCTCTCTTCTGGCTGGCAACTCCTTCTCGGTACGCCTATAGACGATATGCACCTCAGCCCCAAGTCTCAGAGCTGTCCTGGCTGCATCCATAGCCACATTGCCACCACCCACTACGCATACCTTCTTTCCGGCGTGGATTGGAGTCAGATAATCCTCCCGATAAGCCTTCATCAGGTTATTACGGGTAAGAAATTCATTGGCAGAGAATACTCCGTTCAGATTCTCTCCAGGGATGCCCATAAATTTCGGCAATCCTGCCCCGCTGCCGATGAACACTGCCTTGAAACCCTCCTTGTCGAAAAGATCATCTATGCTTAATGTCCTGCCAATTATCACGTCCGTCTCGAACTGCACGCCCAATTCGGCGAGCTTGTCAATTTCTCTCTTGAGCACCGTATCCTTAGGCAAGCGAAACTCCGGAATGCCATAGGCTAACACGCCCCCGAGTTTATGCAGAGCCTCGAAGACCGTAACCTTATAGCCCCATTTGGCCAGGTCGCTGGCGCAGGCCAATCCGGCAGGCCCTGAGCCTACCACTGCCACCTTCGGGGCATCCTTCAACTCCTGCTTTTCCACGGTCGGCTCACAGTCATTCTCCGCGCAATAATCGGCGACAAAGCGCTCCAGAGCACCTATAGCCACGCTTTCTGACTTTATGCCAAGCACGCAGGAACCCTCGCACTGAGTCTCCTGAGGGCAAACTCTGCCACATACTGCAGGCAGGGATGAGTCCCTGAAGATGACAGCAGCCGCCTCAGTAATATTTCCCTCCTTTATATGAGAGATGAAACCTGGAATATCGATTCCCACAGGGCAGGCTGCCACACAGCGTGGATTCTTACAATGAAGACATCTCTGAGCCTCGGACTGAGCCTCCTGCAGATTAAAACCTAAACTTACTTCCTGAAAATTGTGGGAACGAATCTTAGGATCCTGTTCCCTGAGTTTTGTCCTTTGTGTGAGTATCATTGATTTACTGCAGCCTCCTCTGCCTTATATTGTCCTAAACGTCTCATAGCCTCGTCGAAATCGACCAGATATCCATCGAACTCTGGTCCATCCACGCAGGCGAATTTCATCTTTCCTCCTACACTTACCCTGCAAGCCCCGCACATTCCAGTGCCGTCCACCATTAAGGTGTTAAGGCTGACAGTAATTGGAATACCAAGTTTTTTACAGGTCAAAGTGCTGAATTTCATCATTATCATAGGTCCGATAGCCACCGCTCTGTCGAAGTGCTGGCCTTCAGAGACCAATTTCTCCAGCATAGCGGTTCCCACTCCGTGAAAACCTACGGAGCCGTCATCGGTACAGATGTGAAGACGGTCGCAGACTTTGGCCATCTCTTCCGTATAGATAAGAAGGTCTTTGTTTCTCGCGCCAATTATCACCTCCACGTGAACGCCACGCTCGTGAAGCCACTTGGCTTGAGGATAAACCGGCGCAGTGCCTACGCCTCCGGCGATGAATACATAGGATAGTTTTTTCAATTCCTCCTCGGGGATGTGGACGAAATCGGATTCCCTGCCTAATGGTCCGACCACATCTGCAAAAGAGTCCCCTACTTCCATAGAGAGTATCTTTTTAGTGGAAGCTCCGACTCCTTGGGTAACAATCGCGATTGTTCCCTGCTCGGGGTCAGAGTCGCTTACAGTCAGAGGGATTCTTTCTCCCTTTTCATCTACGATAACGATTAAGAATTGGCCTGGCTGCGCTGCTTTTGCACAACGAGGAGCAGATAGCACCATCCGACAAATGGTCGGAGTAAGCATTTCTTTTGAAATTATCTCATACATAGAAGAACAAAGTTAGCAATTTTCCAAAAAATACCTTATATTTGCGGTCCGTTTAAAGGTTCCGTAGCTCAGCTGGATAGAGCAACAGCCTTCTAAGCTGTGGGTCGCGCGTTCGAATCGCGCCGGAA
>CAMFSN010000061.1 GCA_945983015.1 uncultured Bacteroidales bacterium | reverse complement strand
AAAACTTGACTTTCAATGAAGATTTAAAGTTATCCACATTTCCACAGCCTAAACAAAAACAACAAAAATTAAATTAAATCAATTATATTTGTATGATTTTATTTTTAGGGATGGAAAATGCCGGATTTTAACCCTCATAGCGCCATCGAAAGCAAAGATAAGGATTTAGATGGAATTATCCGACCACAGGACCTGGGAGAATTCACGGGTCAAAGGGAGATTGTGTCTAATCTGCATATTTATATTCAGGCGGCAAAACTGAGAGGGGAGTCTCTCGACCATACTCTTTTCCACGGGCCTCCAGGCTTGGGAAAGACTACATTGGCACATATTATAGCTAATGAGATGGGGGTGAATCTGAAGATTACTTCAGGTCCGGTGTTGGATAAACCAGGGGATTTGGCAGGGCTGTTGACCTCTCTGGAAAGCGGGGACGTACTTTTCATAGATGAGATTCACAGACTCAGTCCCGAGGTGGAGGAGTATCTCTACTCCGCAATGGAGGATTTTGTCATAGATATAATGATAGATAAGGGCCCTGGAGCGCGTTCCGTGCGTATAGCCCTGAATCCTTTCACGCTGGTGGGAGCCACTACCAGAAGCGGTCTTCTGACAGCTCCTCTGAGGGCCCGTTTCGGAATTACCTGTGCCCTGGAATACTACGATATTGAGGACCTGAGCAGGATAGTGAGCAGAAGTGCGGCTATTCTGAAGGTAGAAATCGAGCCTTCTGCCGCTAAGGAGATAGCTATGAGAAGCCGTGGAACTCCACGTATCGCGAATTCTCTGCTTCGAAGGGTAAGGGACTTTGCCCAGGTAATGGGGGACGGACACATAGACATTCAGATAGCCCGATATGCCTTGGATAAGTTGAAGATAGACAAGAGGGGATTGGACTCCATAGATAACAGGATACTCAGTACCATAATAAATAACTTCAAGGGAGGTCCCGTAGGCGCTAACACCATAGCCACGGCGATAGGGGAGGACCAGGGGACTTTCGAGGAAGTGTATGAGCCTTTCCTTATAAAAGAAGGCTTTTTGGTGAGAACGCAGAGGGGAAGGATTGCTACAGATTTGGCATACAGGCATCTGGGAGTGGAGCACGCGAGCGACTCTTCAGAAGGTGAACTTTTGTTTTGAAACAATACTAATTATTTATAGAAATGGCAGATAAACTTAATTCTAAAATTCCTGACGGACCATTGGCCGAGAAATGGACCAAGCATAAGTCAGAAATCCATCTTGTCAGCCCTAACAACAAAAGAAAACTAGAGATTATCGTAGTAGGCACCGGTTTGGGTGGCGCTTCTGCAGCTGCCACTCTCGGAGAACTCGGGTATAATGTCAAGGTTTTCTGCATCAGTGATTCCCCTCGTCGCGCGCACTCCATCGCCGCACAGGGTGGTATCAACGCTGCCAAGAACTATCAGAATGATAACGATTCCATCTATCGTCTGTTCTATGACACCATCAAGGGAGGAGACTACCGCTCACGTGAGGCCAATGTATATCGCCTTGCAGAGGTAAGTGCCGCCATCATAGATCAGTGCGCCGCTCAGGGCGTTCCTTTTGCCCGCGAGTACGGCGGATATCTTTCCAATCGTTCTTTTGGTGGCGTTCAGGTAAGTCGTACTTTCTATGCCAGGGGACAAACCGGACAGCAGCTGCTTTTGGGTGCTTATGCCGCTCTTAATCGCCAGATAGCTGCCGGTACCGTGAAGAGTTACCCACGTTACGAGATGCTCGACCTGGTACTTATAAACGGTGAGGCCAAGGGTATCATAGCCCGTAACCTGGTGACAGGCCAACTCGAGAGATTCGGAGCACACGCCGTAGTCATCGCTACCGGAGGTTATGGCAATGCCTATTTCCTCTCTACCAATGCTATGAACAGTAACGGCTCTGCCGCAGTTCAGTGCTGGAAGAAGGGAGCTTATTTTGCCAATCCTTGCTTCGCTCAGATCCACCCTACCTGTATTCCTGTACACGGAGAGCAGCAGTGTAAGCTGACCCTTATGTCAGAGTCTCTGCGTAACGATGGTAGAATATGGGTTCCTAAGAAACTGGAAGACGTGGAGAAACTTCGTAAGAAAGAGATTAAGGCTTCCCAGATTCCTGAAGAGGACAGGGATTACTATCTCGAGCGTCGTTATCCTGCATTCGGTAACCTCGTTCCTCGTGACGTGGCTTCCCGTGCCGCTAAGGAGAGATGTGATGCAGGTTTCGGAGTGAATGAGACCGGAAAGGCAGTCTTCCTGGATTTCTCCGATGCCATAGCCCGTCTGGGACATCAGAAAGTGGCAGAGCGATATGGAAACCTCTTCGATATGTACGAGAAGATTACCGCCACATCACCTTGGGAGGAGCCTATGATGATATATCCGGCCATCCACTACACTATGGGTGGTATCTGGGTAGATTACGATCTGCAGACCACCATCCCTGGACTTTATGCCATAGGTGAGGCCAACTTCTCAGACCACGGTGGAAACCGTCTTGGAGCTTCAGCTCTTATGCAGGGTCTGGCCGACGGTTACTTCATTCTGCCTGTAACCATAGGAGACTACCTCTCTAAGAAATTCGCAGAGCCTAAGACCGATATAAACAGAGTCGAGTTCGCCGAGGCTGAAAAGTCAGTTCAGGAAAGGATTGAAAGACTCTTCTCCATTAACGGAACAGAGCCTGTGGATGCCATTCACAAGCAACTCGGCCACATTATGTGGGAATACGTGGGAATGGCCCGTGACGAGGAAGGCTTGAAGAAGGCTATCGAGGAGATAGAGAAACTCCAGAAGTATTTCTACGAGAATGTAAAGGTAACAGGTACTCAGTTCGAGTTCAATCAGGAGCTTGAGAAGGCACTTCGTCTGGAAGACTTCTTTGAGATTGGCAAACTTATGGCCCGTGACGCCCTGGAGAGAAAAGAATCCTGCGGTGGCCACTTCCGTGTAGAGAGTCAGACCGAAGAAGGTGAGGCCAAGCGTGACGACCAGCACTTTATGCACGTAGCCGCTTGGGAGTGGAAGGGCCAAGGTATTGAGCCTGAGCGCCATATCGAGCCTCTCAAGTATGAATTTATTGAAGTGAAAACAAGAAACTACAAAGACTAAGGAGATGGAATTCAATCTTAAAATATGGCGTCAGAAGAACGCCAAGGCAAAAGGACATTTCGAGACATACCACATCGCCGGTATAGAGGAAGATGCATCTTTTCTCGAGATGTTGGATATCCTCAATGAGCAGTTGATCAGAGAGGGTAATGACCCTGTAGCTGTCGAGAGGGGATGCCAGAGCAGCGGTCCTGTATCATTCGATCACGATTGTAGAGAAGGTATATGTGGTGCTTGTTCACTCTATATCGACGGTCGCGCTCACGGTCCGGACGATCACGTTACCACTTGTCAGCTCTTTATGCGTCATTTCAAGGACGGCGCCACCATTACAGTGGAGCCTTTCAGAAGCGCAGCCTTTCCTGTCATAAAGGATCTGGTAGTGGATCGCAGGGCTTTCGACAAGATACTCCAGGCCGGTGGTTTCATCTCTGTGAATACCGGTTCCGCCCAGGATGCCAATACCCTGCTCATCCCTCACGACAAGGCTGAGGAAAGTATGGATGCTGCCGCCTGCGTAGGTTGTGGAGCTTGTGTGGCTACCTGTAAGAACGGTTCTGCAATGCTATTTGTAGCCGCCAGGGTAAGTTCACTCGCACTGCTTCCTCAGGGTCGTCCTGAGGCTAAGAGAAGGGCCAAGGCTATGGTAGCTAAGATGGATGAATTAGGCTTCGGTAACTGTACTAACACTCGCGCCTGTGAGCTCGAATGTCCTAAGGGCATTACGGTTAATCACATCGCAAGGCTTAACAGAGAGTTCCTCAAAGCCAAGTTCTCTGACTAATTCTACCAGAGAAAATTATTAAAGGGATATCTTCCCGCGTGAATCTCCGCAACCATCTTATACAGGTCGTTGCGGAGTTTTTCTATATTGATTCTATTCTTTGCCGAGATGAAGATGCAAGGGGATTTCTCGCTGGCTATCCAGCTGTTTTTCAGTTCCTCCAGACTTCTGTTTTCCTTAGCCTTCGGTTCCAGAGAGAATTCGTCGTAAGGTTCATAGGTATAGGCATCCACCTTGTTAAAGATAACATATACGGGTTTATCTTTAGCCCCTATGTCGCTCAGGGTCTTCTCCACTATACTCATCTGCTCTTCAAAGTCTGGAGCACATATATCCACCACGTGCAGCAGAATGTCAGCCTCTCTCACCTCGTCCAAGGTGCTTTTAAAGGCCTCTATCAGCTGCGTAGGGAGTTTTCTGATAAAACCTACGGTATCACTCAGAAGGAAGGGTACATTCTCGATTACGACCTTTCTGACGGTGGTATCCAGGGTAGCGAAAAGCTTATTCTCCGCGAATACGTCGGATTTGGCCAGCATATTCATAATGGTGGATTTACCCACATTGGTATATCCCACCAATGCCAATCTTACCATATTTCCACGGTTGCTTCTCTGTGTGGCCATCTGCTTGTCCACCTTCTTCAGCTGCTCTTTCAGCCGAGAGATTCTTTCCTTAACTATACGCCTGTCTATCTCTATCTGGGTTTCACCCATACCGCCTCGCGTTCCCATACCACCCCTCTGTCTTTCGAGGTGAGTCCACATTCCTGCGAGACGCGGCAGCATATAGTTATATCTTGCCAATTCCACCTGCATCTTTGCATAGGAAGTCTTAGCCCTCTGTGCGAAGATCTCCAATATCAGGCTGGTTCTGTCTATAACTGAGCTGCACTTTATGACTTTTTCTATATTCCTCTGCTGCATTCCCGTGAGTTCATCGTCAAAAATCACGTAATTCACAGAGTTTTCTTCGCAATATGATGAGATTTCTTCCAATTTTCCACTTCGTATATAGGTGGCATTATCCGGTTTATCCAATCTCTGGACAAACTTTCTGTCACCTTTCACTCCTGCTGTTTCAGCCAGGAATTCAAGTTCATCCAGGTATTCCTTTACCTTTCTCTCATCATCTTCCTGACGGATAATACCTACAAATACAGCTTTCTCTAGCAATTCCTGCATATTTTGATTTAAAAAGCCCATCCGTAAAGGACGGGCTATCTTTATAAATGAATTAATTAAACTATCTGAGCTGGAAAATCACAGGGATAGAATAAGATACCTTTACAGGACGGTCTCTCTGTTTTCCAGGAGTCCATTTTGGAGAAGAGGAGACAACCCTGATAGCTTCTTTATCCAATGCAGGATCGAGGCTTCTGGTTACCCTTACGTTAGACACTGAACCGTCCGTATTAATGGTGAAAGCTACCATTACACGTCCTTGGATACCAGTCTCCTTAGCGATTTCAGGATATACAAGTCTTCCTGCAACCCATTTAGGGAAAAGTTTCTGAGGGTCTCCTCCCATAAAAGTAGGTCTCTGTTCTACGAATATATAAGGAATTTCCTCTTCTTCGATTTCCTCCTCTTCAGGACCTTCTACATAGTCCTTGATCTCTATAACGAGGTCGTCATTGTCGTCCAGGTTCAAAATGTTATCTTCTACCTGAATGTCATCGTCAATGATATCAATCTGGTCAGAAAGCACTGGAACCTTAGGAGTCTCTGGTGGTGGAGGTGGGGCTTCCTGTGTAATAGGAATGTTCTCTTCCTCGATGGTCACGGCAGGACCTGCATCTAGAACTGCAGCCTGTTTTTCTTTTGTGCTCCAGGAAAATGCTCCAAAAGTAAGCGCCAGAGCCAGGATAAGTCCTAACTCGACAAATAGCAATCGCTTGTTTTCAAGGTTAGCACCTTCTGTTTTCTTTACTTCCATATCTAAATTCGTTTATAATCGATTAGACCTCAAAGATAGCAATTTTTCCTATTGATTGCAATTTTTTTGTTCAAAGGTGAGAATAGTTGTAAATTTGTAGGCTATGATACGCTATTATAAAGAGGATATCAAATTTGAGTTGAAGGCTAAGGCCTTAAATAACAAATGGTTGAAATTTGTCGCTGAAAGCGAAATCAGAAAGATAGGGGATATCAACATCATCTTCTGTTCGGATAACTATATTCTGGATGTGAATATGAGGTATCTTCAGCACGATTACTTTACTGATATCATTACTTTCGATTACTGTGAGAAGAATATTCTAAGCGGAGACCTTTTTATAAGTATCGATTCCGTAAGGGAAAACGCAGTGTATTATGGGACGGACTTTAACGAGGAATTGAACAGGGTAATGGTCCACGGTATATTGCATCTCATAGGTTATGACGACCATAGCGAAGAAGAAATCTCTCAGATGAGAGCTAAGGAGAATTATTATCTCGAACTTAAAAAGAAATTATTCTAGTCGCTGATGGAAAGGGAGTATGATGTCATAGTTATCGGCGGGGGACACGCAGGCTGTGAAGCCGCGATGGCTTCGACTGCCCTTGGATGCAGAACTCTTCTGATATCTATGGACTCTTTAGCCTTTGCGAAGATGTCCTGTAATCCTGCTGTCGGAGGTATAGCGAAGGGACAGATAGTTCGAGAGATTGATGCCCTGGGAGGTTGGACTGGAAAGGTCACTGATGCTTCCACTCTTCAGTTTCGTATGCTGAATAAGTCTAAGGGGCCGGCTATGTGGAGCCCGAGGGCACAGTGCGATAAAATCGCCTTTTCTGAAAATTGGAAGAAAATACTCATAAGTAATTCATTATTAGATATTTACGAAGGTTTAGCGGATTTTTTCCTGCTTGAGAATCGAAAATTTACGGGAATTCATACAAGTGATGGGCAAATTTTTAAATCTCAGAGCCTTATTTTGACTGCCGGAACCTTTCTAGGAGGGAAACTTTTCATAGGAAGACAGGAATTGACAGGGGGAAGGATAGGGGAGCAGGCTTCCTATGGTCTGACAGAACAACTTAAAGATCTCGGTGTCAGAACTGACAGGATGAAGACAGGTACTCCTCCGAGAATAGACATCACTTCTGTCGATACTTCTGTTTTAGATAAACAGTATGGAGATTCTCTTCCTCGTCGTTTTTCTTATTCAGACATCCCTTCTGCTGTTCAAGTTGAGCCTGAGTCGCAGATGCCTTGTTATATTCTTCATACAAATGAAGAGGTGCATCAGACCCTTAGGTCCGGTTTTGGAGATTCTCCTCTCTTTACCGGTCTTATTCATGGCAGAGGTCCAAGGTACTGTCCTAGTATCGAGGATAAGCTAAGGGTATTTCCCGACAAAACAGAACACCAGCTTTTTCTGGAGCCTGAGGGAAGGCATACTAACGAATACTACCTCCAGGGTTTTTCTTCGTCTCTGCCTCTGGATATACAAGTCAAGGCCCTTCATCAAATTAAGGGAATGGAGAATGCGAGGATTTACAGGCCGGCCTATGCTGTGGAATACGATTATTTCGATCCGAGTCAGTTGAGCTCCTCTTTAGAGTTAAAAGATTTTGAAGGTCTTTTCTTTGCTGGTCAGATTAATGGTACTACCGGATACGAAGAGGCCGCGGCTCAGGGATTGATGGCAGGAATCAATGCCGCTTTGAAAGTAAAGGGGAAGGAGCCTTTTATTCTGAAAAGAGATGAGGCTTATATAGGAGTTCTCATAGATGACCTTATTACAAAGGGAGTTGATGAGCCTTATAGAATGTTTACTTCCAGGGCTGAATACAGGATTTTATTAAGGCAGGATAATGCTGACCAGAGATTGACGGCCCGTTCTTATGAGATAGGATTGGCATCCAAAGAAAGCTATGACAGGGTAGTGAAGAAATACGGGGATGTGCAGGAACTGCTTTCTTATCTTGAGACTCATAATTTGAAAGTAGAGCAGTTGAACGCATTTCTCTCGGAGCACAATTCCAGCCTCGTTACAGAATCCAAGAGAATGTCTGACATAGCCACCAGGCCGGAAATATCTGTAGCTGATTTACTTGTTTATGTTCCACGTGGAACAAAATACTCGGAAGAGGTGTTGGAATCTGTGGATATAGCTATAAAATACAAGAGTTATATTGATAGAGAAAGACAGTTAGCGGATAAGATAAAACATTTGGAAAATTTAAAAATCCCTAATGGTTTTGACTTTTCCAAGGTGAATTCCTTGAGTATAGAGTGTAGGCAGAAACTGGGGAGATATAGGCCTGAAACCATAGCGCAGGCTTCCAGAATTTCTGGAATTTCACCTGCTGACATATCGGTATTGTTATTATATTTCGGGAGATAAAAGTAAAGTTTATGATAGATTATATAAGTGGAAAAATAGAAGAGTTGACTCCTACCAGAGTGGTTATCGATAATCACGGAATAGGCTATTCCATAGAGATTTCTCTTCAGACATTTGCGGCTTTGGAGAATAAGACGGAAGCTAAAGTGTTTATATATCACCATATTCAGAGTAGTTCTGACGTGGAGATGTTCTATGGCTTTGGAGATAAGGATGAGCGGGCTCTCTTCGAACTTTTGATAAGTGTGTCTGGAGTGGGAGTGAATACAGCCAGAGTGATTTTATCTTCATTTTCTGCTGATGAATTCCGCTCGGCTATACTTTCTGAGAATGTGTCAGCCATTAAGAGTGTAAAGGGAATAGGATTGAAAACGGCTCAGAGGATGATTCTGGAGTTGAAGGATAAGATCAGCAAAGGGGAGGGTAGTTCTTCGGAGTTGCTGTTTGTAAGCGACAGAAATGCCCTGATGGACGAGGCTGCTGCAGCTCTTCAGATGCTTGGTTTTGCCAAGGCTAATGTAAATAAGGTTCTTCAGCAACTCATTTCTTCTAATCCAAATCTGAAAGTCGAGGATTTAATCAAGAAGGCTTTGCAGATGCTATAGAGTAGGGATCACTATGAAAGTAGAGAAATTCAGAGAATATTTTC
>CAMFSN010000060.1 GCA_945983015.1 uncultured Bacteroidales bacterium | reverse complement strand
GGGGATTAAGTTTGCCGTTATAGTTAACGACATAGGAGAAGTTAATATAGATGCCGCCCTGATAGCTCAGGGTGGAGTGGTGAATCAGAAGGACGATTCTCTGGTGGCTCTTCAGAACGGTTGTATCTGCTGCACCTTGAAGATGGATCTGGTTCAACAGATCTGTGACATAACTGCTATGCACCGCTTCGATTATATCGTCATCGAGGCGAGTGGAATCTGTGAACCTGAACCTATAGCCCAGACCATCTGCTCTATCCCGAGTATGGGGATATCCTATATCAAGGATGGACTTGCCCGTCTGGACTGCATAGTCAGCGTAGTGGATGCCCTTAGGCTCAGAGATGAGTTCGAGAGTGGAGATAGCCTGCTTGGCACTGACATTGGAGAAGAGGATATAGCCAGTCTGGTTATTCAGCAGATTGAGTTCTGTAATGTGATTCTCTTGAATAAAGCCTCTGAGGTGAGTCCTTCTGAACTGGAGAAAATCAGGCAGATACTGCATACCCTTCAGCCAAAGGCTGAAATTATAGCCTGTGATTATGGAGATGTGGATTTCGATAAGATATTGAATACCCATAAGTTTAATTTTGAGGAACTTGCCACCAGTGCCACCTGGATAGCCAAGGTCGAGGAACATTACGAGGAGGAAGAAGAAGATCACGAGGAGCATGAGCACGAACACGAACACGAGCACGATCACGAGGACGATCACGAGGACGAGCACGAGCACGAGCATGAACACGAACACGAGCATGAGGGCGGCCATCATCACGAGCACGAGGGTGGGGAAGTGGAAGAGTACGGCATCGGAACCTATGTATATTACAGGAGAAAACCTTTGGATATCAATAAGTTCGATTATTTTATCTCCAGGCGTTGGCCTAAGGGCATCATCAGGACAAAGGGGCTTTGTTACTTTTCCGACAATCCTTCCATCTGCTATCTCTTTGAGCAGGCAGGAAAGCAAGTTGGCCTAAAGAATTCGGGGCAGTGGTATGCCACTATGCCGGCAGCCCAGCTGGAAAGGCTCCTGGAATGTGACGAGGTGTTGAGAAAGGATTGGGATGAAGTGTATGGGGACAGGATGCAGAAACTTGTGTTCATAGGTCAGAACTTGGATAAGGAACTGATAGCTAAGGAACTGGATGCTTGTCTGGTAGATACTCTCATCCTTGATGCAGGCTTAGATGAAGGAAGATAAACTCTGGAACGCTAATTTTATTAAGCTCTGTTTGGGGAACTTTCTCATCAAGTTCTCCTTTACCCTCATAGTGCCTCTGCTGCCACTGTATCTGAGTGAGACTTTCGGAGCAGAGAAGGATACGATAGGTCTGGTTTTGTCCTGTTATACCCTGATGGTGATTCTGGTCAGTCCCTTGAGCGGATATATCGTGGACAGCTTTCCGAGAAAAGCGGTAATGATTTTCTGCAATTTCCTCTTCTTCGCCCTCTTTGCAGGTTATATCTTCGCTGGTTCACTTACTCTTTTTGCCATCTTCAGAACCATTCACGGGGCTCCATTCGGAACTTCTGTGGTCTCTACTAATACCGTGGCCATAGACGTGCTGCCTTCTTCCAGAAGGACCGAGGGTATCAGTTATTTCGGCTTGAGTAATAATCTGGCTACGGCTCTGGGACCTTTTGCCGCAGTCTTTGTGCTTCAGGAGAGCGGAGGCGATTATCAGAGACTTTTCTTTTTCTCTATGCTTATAGCCTTGGCTGCCCTGATTGTGAATTCGACGGTTAAGATAGACAGGAAAAGTTATGTCACTGCCTCCAGGAAGATTCTTTCCCTGGACAGGTTCTTTCTTGTGAATGGCTTGAGGCAGGCTTTGAACGTGCTCTGTTTTGCTTTCAGTTACGGGGTTATCTCCACCTACCTGGCCATTTATGGGAAGGAGGAATTGGGGGTGACGACAGGGACAGGCTATTGGTTTCTGCTTTTTGCCATAGGACTTATGATTTCCCGTATCACAGGGGCCCGTAATATGAAGAAGAACAGGATTAGTCGAAATACCGCAGAGGGTATCCTGGTCTCTGTGCTGGGTTATTTTATCTTTGCGGTCTTCAAAAGCCCCTGGGCTTTTTACCTGACGCCTTTTATCCTGGGTCTGGGGAACGGGCATATGTATCCGGGCTTTCAGAGTATGTTTGTGAATTTGGCGCACAATTCACAAAGGGGCACTGCCAATTCGACTATGCTCACCTCCTGGGAGGCAGGAGTGGGCCTGGGCGTGCTCTTGGGCGGGGTGTTCAGTGAGTATTGGGGATACCACTTCGCATTTTATTTGGCATTGGCAGTCAATGTCTTAGGTATTTTACTCTTCTTCTTCTCCTCTAAACCACATTTTGAGGCGAATAAACTTCGATGATTCCGCTTTTTTGAGTAAATTTGTAGGATTAATCAAATTGATATGGAAAATATAGGATTAGGCTTGCAACTGATGTTGATAGGAATGATTACGGTCTTTCTGATTCTGCTGATAGTGATTTTCGGCAGTCAGTTGCTTATTAAACTTATAAATAAAATAGCTCCTGAGGAGAGTCCGAAAGCCGCGAAGGACGAGGATAATCTGAGGGCTGTATTCGAAGCTGCCGTGAAGGAGATTACTTCCGGAAAGGGCAGTCTTACTAAGGTAACAAAACTTTAAAATGGGAAAAGAGATAAAATTCAGCCTTGTCTTCAGGGACATGTGGCAGAGCGCCGGCAAGTATCAGCCGCGCGTGGATCAATTGATGAAAATCGCACCACTCATCGTTAAGATGGGATGTTTTGACCGTGTCGAGACTAATGGAGGCGGCTTTGAGCAGGTTAATCTCCTCTATGGAGAGAATCCTAATAATGCAGTCCGTCAGTGGACCAAGCCTTTCCATGAGGCTGGAATCCAGACTCATATGCTGGACAGGGCTCTCAACGGTTTGAGAATGAGTCCTTGCGCTAAGGATTTACGTCAACTTTTCTATAAGGTAAAGAAGGCACAGGGGACGGATATTACCCGTATCTTCTGCGGACTTAACGATCCTCGTAACGTAATCCCATCCATAAGCTATGCTCATCAGGCTGGGATGATAGCACAGGCTGCGCTCTGCATTACCTATTCTCCGGTGCATACCGTGGAGTATTACATTGACTTGGCTAAACAGTTTATAGAGGCTGGGGCTGACGAGATTTGTCTTAAGGATATGGCGGGAATTGGCCGTCCAGTTTCCCTGGGTAAGATAGTCAAGGGAATCAAGCAGATAAAGGATATTCCTATTGAGTATCACTCCCATTCCGGTCCAGGTTTTTCGGTGGCTTCCATTCTGGAGGTTTGTCAGAATGGCTGTGACTATGTGGATGTGGCTATGTCTCCGCTTTCCTGGGGTACAGGTCATGCTGACGTGATCGCCGTACAGGAGATGCTTAAGGACGCCGGTTTCCAGGTTAAGGATATCAATATGGAGGCCTATATGCAGGCCAGAACCTGCATTCAGGAGATGCTGGATGATTTTTTGGGATACTATTGCCCTGCACAGAACCGTCTGGATAACTCTCTGCTTATCAAGCCTGGTCTTCCTGGCGGTATGATGGGCTCGCTGATGACTGATCTCGAAGAGAATCTCTCTTCTTTGAATAAGTGGAAAGTGAAGAATGGACAGGAGCCTCTGACTACGGACCAACTCCTGGTGAAACTTTTCGACGAGGTCGCTTATGTATGGCCTAAGGTGGGATACCCTCCACTTGTGACTCCTTTCTCTCAGTATGTGAAGAATCTTTCCCTTATGAACGTTATCCTTATGGAAAAGGGTAAAAATCGCTGGGAGATGTTCCCTGATACCATCTGGGATATGGTTTTGGGTAAGGCCGGCAAGCTTCCTGGGGAAGTGGACGAGGAGATTAAGGCATTGGCAGCAAGTCAAGGCAGGGAATTCACTACCACTGACCCTCAGGAGAATTATCCTGACTGTCTGGATGAATTCCGCGCTAAGATGGCTCAGAATGGCTGGGAAATTGGCCAGGATGAGGAGGAACTCTTCGAGTACGCTATGCATCCGGTTCAGTATGAGGCATATAAGAGTGGAAAGGCTAAGGCTGACTTCGAGGCTGACCTAGCTAAGAGAAAGGCAGAGAAGAATGCCGCTCCAGCTGCCGCCCTGCCTTCATCTGTGACTGTTAATCTGAACGGTCAGCTTTATAAGCTGGATATTTCCTATGACGGGACTGCCCCTGTGGCTGCCAAGTCTGAAGCTGCTTCTCCTGCCGCAGGTCCTTCTGAACCGGTGCCGGCTCCTATCTCTGGAAAGTTCTTGATGACCAAGGACAACTCCGAGACTCCGCGAAAAGTCGGGGATCACGTCAAGAGGGGAGATGTGCTCTGCTATATCGAGGCGATGAAGATCAACAATGCTATCTGCGCAGACTTTGACGGAGTCATTACTGAAATCCTCGCCTCCAACGGGGACAGTGTGGAAGAGGATGATGTAATAGTTAAAATGACCAGAGATAAATAGTTATGGGAGACATTTTCGATAAACTTTACCAGATGACAGCCATCAGTAACATCGTGGATAAGCCTGCTTATCTGCTGATGTATCTGATCGCCTTCGGCCTGCTCTATCTGGGCATCGTGAAAAAATATGAGCCTCTGCTGCTCATCCCTATAGCTTTCGGGGTGTTGATTGCCAATTTCCCCGGCGGGGAGATGGGGGTTATCCAGACCGACGCTGCCGGTATGGTGACTTTGAGTGATGGCTCGTTGCGCTCCATCTGGGAGATGCCAATGCACGAGATAGCTCACGAGTTCGGAATAATGAACTATCTGTATTATGGTCTGATCAAGACGGGACTTCTTCCTCCTATCATCTTTATGGGTGTGGGAGCCCTCACAGATTTCGGGCCTATGCTTCGCAATCTTAAACTTGCCATCTTCGGTGCAGCCGCACAGTTCGGTATTTTCGCAGTCCTGCTGGTGGCCCTGCTTTTGGGTTTCACTCCTCAGGAAGCCGCTTCTCTGGGTATTATAGGTGGAGCTGACGGACCTACAGCCATCTTTACCACTATCAAATTGGCCCCTCATATGCTTGGCCCTATAGCTATCGCAGCTTACAGTTATATGGCTCTAGTGCCTGTAATCATTCCTCTGGTGGTCAAGTTGACCTGCAGTGAGAAGGAACTGAAGATAAATATGAAGGAGCAGGACAGGCTCTATCCGCCTAAGGGGCAGATTAAGAATATGCGTGCCGTGAAGATTATCTTCCCTATAGCCGTGACTACCATAGTGGCTATCTTTGTGCCTACGGCTGTGCCTCTGGTGGGTATGCTTATGTTCGGTAATCTTGTCAAGGAGATAGGAGCAGACACTTCCCGTCTTTTCAATGTGGCGAGCAATGGTCTTATGAACGCGGCCACTATCTTCCTGGGACTCTGTGTGGGAGCAACTATGACTGCCGAGGCTTTCCTGAATCTTCAGACTATCGGTATTATAGTGGGAGGTTTCTGCGCATTTGCCCTGAGCATAGCCAGCGGTATCTTTATGGTTAAGATTTGGAATCTTTTTGCGAAGAAGAAAATCAATCCTCTTATCGGAGCTACCGGTCTTTCAGCCGTACCTATGGCCAGCCGTGTATGTAACGGCATAAGTACCAAATATGACCCTAAGAATCACGTTTTGAACTATTGTATGGCATCTAATATCGCGGGAGTTATAGGCTCAGCCGTGGCGGCTGGTGTTCTGATTTCGTTCTTGGGATAGTCTTTAATTCTACCATTTATGTTAAGCAGACATTTTGCCGAGAAACTTAAGAACTTTGAAACTCCTTTTTATTTTTATGATATGGATCTGCTGCGTCAGACTCTTGATTCTGTAGTCTGGGCGGCTGCCAAATATAATTTTAAGATACATTATGCCATAAAGGCCAATTATGATCCGAGGATTCTTGAAGTTATCAGGGAGTACGGATTGGGAATTGATTGTGCCAGTGGAAACGAGGTCCGTTGTGCCATTGAGGCAGGCTTTGATCCTAAGAGCATAGTCTTCGCAGGGGTGGGCAAGACAGACAAGGAACTTCGCTATGCCATAGAACAGGGCATTTTTGCCATTAACTGCGAGTCTCTTCAGGAGTTGGAGGTGCTCAATGAGATTGCCGGCTCTATGGGGAAGGTGGTGGATTGTGCCCTTCGTGTGAATCCGGACATAGATCCGAAGACAAACCATTGCATCGATACCGGTCAGGCGGATTCGAAGTTTGGCATATCGTATGAAAAGGTTTTGGAGCAGGCGGAATGGATTCAGTCGCTGCCGAACATCAATATCAAGGGTATGCACTTGCATATAGGCTCGCAGATCAGGGAGCTGCACGTGTTCCAATACCTTTGTGACAAGGTGAATGTGATTACGGAGAATCTCGTACGCAAGGGTTTCACCCTGGATTTCGTGGATGTGGGAGGTGGACTTGGCATAAATTACGATATGCCGGAGAATGAACCGGTTCCGAATTTCGCTTCGGTCTTTGCCATTATCAACGGTAATCTGAAAGTGGGTGGAAGAGAGATTCACTTTGAATTCGGAAGATCCATAGTGGGAGAGTGTGGGGAATTGATTACCAGGGTTTTATATCGTAAGGACACGGCTACGGGAAGGCGTCTGGTGATAGTGGATTCCTCTATGACGGAATTGATTCGGCCTATGCTCTATGGCTCTTATCACGATATAGAGAACCTCACTTCCGAGGAAGAAAAACACGAGAAATATGCTGTGGTGGGGACGGCTTGTGAGTCCACAGATATCTTTAACGAGAGCCTCACTTTGCCTAAAACTCGCAGGGGAGATTTGTTGACTATCAAATCTGCCGGTGCCTATGGTATGTCTATGGCTTCCAGGTATAATCAGCACGATCTGCCTGGAGCGGTGTACAGTGATGACATAAAATGATTTGCTTTATTTTCGTAAGCAGGCAAGTATTTGCCATTCCGACTCTGGCAGCGAAGTGGATTTTTTAGCTTTGTGAGACGGAGGATGAGCCTTCGGCTTGCGTAACTTAAATCTAATTATTATATTTGCAATGGGAAAGTCGTACACGACCAGCTCCCTCTGAACTCCCCCAGGACCGGAAGGTAGCAAGGGCAGGAGGTTGTAGCGGTGCGATGTGCTAAGCTTTCCCTTTTTTTGTGTTATGAAATCTGATATCATAGTAATAGGCGCCGGCGCAGCTGGACTTATGGCCGCTTATTTTGCGGCTAAGACTTTAGTGGAATCAGGGAGCAGTGCCCAGGTAACTCTTTTGGAGAAAATGCCTCGTCCTGCCCGCAAGATTATGATTACCGGAAGGGGTAGATGTAATTTTACTAATATGAAGGACTGGAATGACTTCAGTCTGCATATAAAGACCAAGTCGAATTTCGTAAAGAATGCCTATTACAATTTTACTTCGGAAAAAGTTTTTGAGTTTTTCGAAAGTCACGGAGTTCCGGCAGTGGTGGAAAGGGGAGACAGGGCTTATCCGGCTTCTTCCCACGCTTCTGATGTGGTGGATTGTCTGGTGAATGCCTGTAATTCTTACGGAGTTAAGATAGTCTGTGAGGCGGAGGTGAAGACTGTCCGGAAAAGAGAGGATGGTGGCTTTGCTCTGGGGCTTGCGGACGGAACTCAGTATCTTTGTTCCAAACTGATTGTTTCCACAGGCGGTTTGAGCTATCCTGGAACAGGTTGTACAGGGGATGGATATCGTTGGGCTGAGGAACTGGGGCATAGTATAGTGAGCCTTTTCCCTTCCCTTACCGCCTTGGTGCCTTCGAATTATAAGCTTTTGGAGTCTAAGGATTTGCATATTCATAGACAGACTCCTTTGAGCGAGACTGGAAAATTGCTTTGTGGAATTCAGTTGAAAAATGTGGGAGTGCAGCTCTATGTGCAGTCTGTCCTGGTTCAGGATGAGTTTGGCGATTTGGATTTTACCGATGGGGGAATTGAAGGGCCTATCGGTTATCTGCTGAGTCGTAAGGCTGTTAAGTCCCTGATTAATGGTTCCAAGGTAAGTCTGGTGCTGGATATGAAGCCTGGAGTGAGTCTGACTGAACTAACGCTTAGAGTTAAGGAACTTTGGGCAGAGGTGGATAAGGATCCGAGAAGCCGTAATCTTCGGGAGAAGGAGAAGTGCAGGATTCTGCTGGGAAAACTTATGCCTTGGGATCTTATTCCGGCTTTTGTTGCCTGTAATCCTGGGATTATTACTTTGGAGAGGAAGTCGAGAACTCAGACTAAGGTGTGGATTAATCTGCCTACTATAGCTAAGGCCTTGAAGGCCTGGAGATTCGATATCGTGGGATACGTGGGTTATGAAAGGGCGGTGGTGACTGCCGGAGGTGTCAGTACCGATGAGTTTTTCCCTAAGACTATGGAGTCGCGCCGGCTCGACGGCCTCTATATGTGTGGGGAAGTCCTGGATATCGATGCCGACACCGGAGGCTACAACCTTCAGCTCGCCTTCGCCACCGGCCGCCTCGCCGGCGAAAGTGCCGCCAAATCCCTTTCCGAATAATCTGCGAGCCTCCCCGTTATATCCAGGTAGGTCCCAACTTTTCCTTCCGCACCAGGGGCATCGGTGAGTAAAAACGTCGATTTGCTCACGGAACCTATCTTCCAAGGGCTCGCGGTGAGTAAAAACGTCGATTTACTCACGGAACATAGTTTTCAGAGGCCATCGGTGAGTAAAAAGCCGGTTTTGCTCACGGAACCTATCTTCCAGAGCCCTGCGGTGAGTAAAAAGGCCAAATCGCTCACGGGAGATAGTTTTCTATCTTATTATGGTGAGCGTCTCCGCGATTACGTATTGATGTGAAAACAGTCGGGCGACTGACTTAGCGTGAGAGCAATTTTTGACCGTTTTTTTGCGTTTTTGCTAAAAATTTGGCCCGAAACGCAAAATTTCGGCCTTTTTTTGCGTTTTGTTCTCTCAGTAAGTAAGCGTCTCCGCGCTTACGTATTGTTGCATAGTGGGAACAGACAAGATTATCTGCAAGGTGCTCGGCAGTCCTCTTCGGAACACACGCCACCCT
>CAMFSN010000059.1 GCA_945983015.1 uncultured Bacteroidales bacterium | reverse complement strand
CATTATCGAGGACGGAGCCTTCATAGGAGGTAACTGCGGAATTTACGAGGGAACCATAGTGGAAGAGGGCGCGGTGATAGCCTCGGGAGTGATCATCACTTCCAGCACGGCTGTTTTCGATGCCACCCGCGGAAAGTTTCTGGAGAAGAACGAGAACGGCAGGGTGGTAGTTCCAAAGGGAGCTGTCGTGGTAAGCGGCAGCAAACCTATCAGCAAAGGGCCATCAAGTGGCAGTGGAATTCATCTCTACTGCCCTGTAATAGTAAAATATAGAGACGAAAAGACTTCCGCTTCGGTATGTCTGGAGGAGTTGTTGAGATGATAAACTATAAAACTTTATTTTCTGAAGACGTAGCCTGTTTTCGCAGTTCTCCCATAAGGGAGGTGCTTAAAAACGTAGACATTAGCAAAATATATTCTTTCTCCGGAGGCTACCCTGCCCCTGAGACCTTTCCTTTGAAAAGTCTGAATTCCCTGACCCAGAGAGTTGTGGACAAATATGGGGACAAGACTCTCCAATATGGGGACACCAGAGGTGTGCCGGAGTTTAGGAAAGCCATAGCCGAGCGCTATGACCTGGATGTGGAAAAGGTTCAGATTACTTCTTCTTCCCAGCAGGGAATAGATGTCTGCGCCAGAATCCTCTTAAACCCGGGGGATGTAGTGCTTTGTGAAAATCCCTGCTATCTGGGGGCTCTGAATTCCTTCTACAGTTATCAGGCAGAGGTGGTAGGATTAGATTTGAGCCAGTCTTTCGAAGCCTCGCAAAGGAGAGTGGAGGAAGTGGAGAAACTACTTGCGGAGGGTAAGAAGATAAAGTTTTTCTATGTAATTCCGGATTTTCAAAATCCTGGAGGTCACACTCTCAGCCTCGCTCAGAGAGCTGAAATAGTAAGCCTCGCGCGCAGATTCGGCTTCCTTATCGTGGAAGACTCCCCTTATAGGGAAATCCGCTTCGAAGGCGAGGATGTGGCGAGCATCTATTCCATCGCTCCGGACATTACTCTACACTTGGGTTCCATCTCCAAGGTCTTCGCCCCGGGCCTGAGGCTCGGTTGGGTAATAGCGGAACCGGAACTGCTGAATACCATCTTCGTCTGCAAGCAGAGTCTGGACCTTTGTCCTAATATTCTGAGCCAATACCTCGCCCTTGAATTCCTGGAGAGCGGGGAATTGGATAAGAACCTTCTGGAAAGCCGGAAGATATACAAGCGAAAGAGAGACAAACTGGAGTCCCTGTTGGAGAAATATCTGCCAGAGGGCAGCAGCTGGACTCAGCCTCAGGGAGGACTCTTTATCTTTGTGACTCTGCCTGAGAGCCTGGATGTCACCGCGCTCTTTCCGGAAGCCATCAAAAGAGGTGTGGCCTATGTTCCCGGGTCTTACTTCTTTACAGATGGAAGTCATAGGAACACTATGCGCCTGAGTTTCTCCTTTATAGACGAGGAGAAGATGGAGACAGGAATGGAGATTCTCTCCAAACTCTTGAAAGAGAATCTATAGCTTTTCCAAAAGCTGCTTGAGGAAGGAGAAGGAATTGGCCTTCAAATCTTTCCAGAAACCCTCGTAGGCCTGTTGGTGCTCAGCCTCCGAGCTGAGCACATCGCTGATGAGCCGGAAAGTCAGGAATGGCACTCCGTAGTGGAGGCAGACCTGGGCCACCGCGGCGGATTCCATATCACAGGCCAATGCGTCCGGATAGATTTTTTTCACGGCCTGGCCTTCCTTCCAGCTGCCGAGGAAGCGGTCCCCTGTACAGAGCAGGCCTTCGTGGATGTGACAGCGGTCAAGTTTGAGGCCGCGGGCTATGGAGAGCAGGGTGGAATCGGCGCAGAAACGCTGAGGAAGACCCTGAACTTGGCCTGGAAGATTCCCTTCTCCGCACCAGACATCGTGATGGGCGACTTGATTAGCCAGGACGAGATCTCCGACCTTTAGGACTTTGTCTATACCACCGGCTACGCCGGAGCTGATGATACAATCTGCTTTTTCTCTTATAATCAATTCCGTAGCAGCTATCGCGGCGTTTACTTTTCCTATTCCGGATAAAACTGCATTGTCTATTCCTATGGAGCGGAGCGCCTGCTGCTCGGATTCCATCGCTACTATAAGGCCAACTTTCATAATGCTTGTTACAATTCTCAAATTTAGTAATTTTCATCCATATTTATACGGAATTTGGTATATTTGTAGTTCTTGAGAAATCATTGGGGTAGATTTATAAAGAGAGATGTGCGTGGGGTAAGAAAAGCTTCGCAAGAGCGCACAGATCTTTAAATAACAAACATTATTATTCTTGCGAAGCTTGAGCGAAAATGTATAGAACTAACACTTGTGGAGAGCTGAGGCTCACCGACAAAGGGAAAAAGGTAATTCTGGCGGGTTGGGTTCAGAAATCCCGCAAACTCGGAGCTATGACCTTCATAGACCTGCGTGACAGATATGGAATAACCCAGCTGGTAGTAAAGGCAGATGCAGAAAAGGAACTGTCAGAATTGGCCGAATCACTAGGAAGAGAATTCGTCATCCAGGTCAAAGGCGAGGTGCTGGAAAGGGAAAGCAAAAACCCTAAAATCCCTACCGGCGAGATAGAAATCGGGGTGGAAAGCATCAATATCCTGAACAAAAGCGTCACCCCTCCTTTCACCATCGAGGAAAACAGCGACGGAGGAGAGGACCTCAGAGCCAAATATCGCTATCTGGACCTGCGCCGCCCACCTCTGCAGCGCGCCCTTGCCCTTCGCCACAGGCTGGCCCAGGAAATCAGAAGCTATCTGGACGCCCAGGGCTTTATGGAGATTGAGACTCCTTACCTTATCAAGTCCACGCCTGAAGGTGCCCGCGACTTCGTGGTGCCTTCCCGTATGAATCCGGGCCAATTCTATGCCCTCCCTCAGAGCCCTCAGACCTTCAAGCAGCTGCTGATGGTCGCCGGTTATGACAGGTATTTCCAGATTGTCCGCTGCTTCCGCGACGAAGACCTCAGAGCTGACCGTCAGCCTGAGTTTACCCAGATCGACTGCGAGATGAGCTTCGTGGAGCAGGAAGATGTCTTGAACACCTTCGAGGGAATGATGAGGCAGATGTTTAAGAATGCCATTGGGGTAGAGATCGCAGAGAGGATACCGCGTATGAGCTGGTATGATGCCATGGATTTCTACGGCTCCGACAAACCGGATATCCGATTCGATATGAAACTCCACGAAATCACTTCCCTGGTTCAAGGCCACGGCTTCTCTGTCTTTGACTCCAGCGAATATGTAGGTGGAATAGCAGTGAAGGGCTGTGCCGATTATACCAGAAAGCAGCTGGACGAGCTTACCGAATGGGTAAAACGCCCTCAGGTAGGAGCCAAGGGTCTGATTTACATCAAGTGTAATGCAGACGGCAGCTACAAGTCCAGCATAGACAAATTCTACTCTCCTGAAGAACTAGCCCAGGTGGCAGGGAGCGTGGGTGCCGAGAGCGGAGACCTCGTGCTCATTCTCTGCGGAGCCAAACGTAAGACCCAGACTCAGCTCGGAGTACTGCGTATAGAAATGGGTAACAGGTTGGGCCTGAGAAATCCTCACGAATTCGCCCCGCTGTGGGTGGTTGATTTCCCACTTTTGGAGTGGAGCGAGGAAGACCAGAGGTTCTATGCTATGCACCATCCTTTCACTGCCCCTAAGCCTGAGCACGAGCAGTGGTTCTACTCTGACAAGAAAGAGGATCTGGAAAGAGTCTGCGCGAATGCCTATGACTTCGTTTTGAACGGAACCGAGCTTGGTGGAGGATCTATCCGTATCCACAATGCCGATATGCAGCGCAGGATGTTCGACGTGCTGGGAATCAGCAAGGAGGATGCAGAATATAAATTTGGCTTTATTATCAACGCCTTCAAGTTCGGAGCCCCACCTCACGGAGGTTTGGCCTTTGGATTTGACCGAGTATGTGCCCTATTCGGCGGACAGGAAAGCATCAGGGACTACATCGCCTTCCCTAAGAACAACCAGGGTCGCGATGTGATGATCGATTCTCCAAGCCTTATCGATCAGTCTCAGATGGACGAACTCTGCCTGCAGAGCACGGCTGAAAACAAGTAATGATAAAAAAAGAATTCAATCACTCTCTCAGCGCGCAGAATACCTTCAGAATGAAGGTGTCCTGCGCCTGTTATATCGAATATGACAGCATCGAGGACTTGAAAAGTCTGGATTTTGACTCTCTGCCTCAGCCCCTGCTTAGCATAGGCGAAGCCTCGAACATCCTTTTCACAGAGGATTTCAAGGGTACGGTGCTTCGCTCTAAAATCAACTATATCAAATACTTCGACGTAGGGGCTGACACTGTTCCCCTCGCCGTAGGAGCCGGAGTGAAGTGGGATGATCTGGTGAAGAAAAGCTGTGAGGATAGACTTTGGGGTGCGGAAAATCTCTCGCTCATCCCAGGAACTGTAGGGGCAGCCGCAGTGCAGAACATAGGCGCCTACGGAGTGGAAGCTAAGGATATCATCGCCGGAGTGACTTGCTTCGACCTTAAAACCAGGGAAAAAACCGCCTTCAAGGTCCAGGAGTGTAATTACGGCTACAGGGACTCCATCTTCAAGCAGGAAGAATTCAAGGGCAGATACATCATTACGGGGGTTCTGTTCAGACTCTCCCGAGTTCCTGTCCCTAAGATAGAATACGGAGCCTTGAAATCTATCTTCAGCGAAGCCCCGAGCGAGCCTATGCAGGTTAGAGAGGCCGTTATCAATATACGCAATTCCAAATTGCCGGCAGTGGAGGAAATTGGCTCGGCAGGTTCATTCTTTAAAAACCCTGTACTCGAGCCTTTGAAGTTTGCCCAGCTGTGCGAAGGCTATGAGACTGTGCCTCACTACCTTCTCCCTGGGGGCTTTGTTAAAGTCCCTGCAGCCTGGCTCATAGAGCAGTGCGGGCTGAAGGGAGCGAGTGTAGGCGGAGCAGCCGTGTACGAAAAACAGCCGCTGGTGATAGTAAACCACAGCGGGGAGGCAAGGGCAGAGGAGGTATTGGCATTAGAGAATAAGATAATTATGGCAGTGCAGGAGAAGTTTGGAGTCGTCCTGCAGCCGGAAGTGGAACACGTTTAATATAATTATATGAGCTCATTCATTATAGACGGAGGCTACAAACTTAGCGGAAGCATCAGTGTCCAAGGCGCGAAAAACGAGGCCCTGGAGGTGCTGAGCGCCGTGCTTCTGACCAGCGAAAGCGTCAGGATAAGCAACATACCGGAGATTCTGGACACCCTTAACCTGATCAAACTGCTCGGGGATATGGGAGTGAAAGTGGAAAAACACGCCTGCGGCGACTACACTTTCTGTGCTTCCGAGATTAATCTCGACTATGTCTTCAGTGCCGAGTTTGTTAAGAGTTGTGCCAAGCTTCGCGGCTCGGTAATGATAGCCGGTCCTCTGCTCGCCCGTTTTGGAAGGGCTTATTTCCCAAAACCCGGGGGAGACAAGATTGGCCGACGCAGGGTGGACACCCATATCGAGGGCTTTACCCGCCTGGGAGCTTCATACGACTACGACAGTCAGATTCGCGCCTACCATCTCACTGCGCCTCAAGGGCTGAGGGGGGCATATATGCTTTTGGACGAGGCTTCTGTCACCGGTACTGCCAATATCCTTATGGCGGCCTGCCTGGCGGAAGGGGTGACTACCATCTACAATGCCGCTTGCGAACCTTATGTGCAACAACTCTGCAAAATGCTCTGCAGGATGGGGGCGAAGATTGATGGGATTGGCTCAAATCTCCTGAGAATCACTGGAGTAAAGAGTCTTGGTTCCTGTGAGCACCGCTGTCTTCCAGATATGATAGAGGTGGGATCCTTCATAGGATTGGCAGCCATTACGCGCAGCTCGATAACGATCAAAGATGTTCATTATGAGGAACTTGGCATAATACCTGAAAGTTTCAGGAGGCTGGGAGTGAAATTGGAGCAGAGAGGGGACGATATCTTTATCCCAGAGCAGGAAAGCTATGAGATAGAGTCTTTTATCGATGGATCGATTATGACCATAGCGGATGCGCCTTGGCCAGGACTGACTCCTGACCTGCTATCCGTGATGCTGGTGGTCGCCACCCAGTGCAAGGGTTCGGTTCTGATTCACCAGAAGATGTTTGAAAGCAGACTCTTTTTTACTGATAAACTGATAGATATGGGGGCTCAGATTATCCTCTGCGACCCTCACAGGGCTGTGGTGATAGGACATAACCACCAGCACGAACTTAAACCCGGAAAGATGTCCTCTCCTGACATTCGTGCGGGTATAGCCCTGCTGCTGGCGGCTCTTTCCTGCAAAGGCCGCTCAGTTATAAACAATATAGACCAGATAGACCGCGGTTACGAATCCATTGACAGCCGCCTGAATGCCCTGGGCGCTCACATTCAAAGAATAGATTAAAGACTATGAATATCCTTTTAAGCCTTATCCTGTCCATAGCTTTGGGGGCTACGCCTTCAGTTAGCTGGAAACTCAGTCCTGAGACGACTGAAAAGACCATTGTTCTGGAAGCCCAGATTCCAAATGGAGCCTACCTGCATCCTTTGGGAGAACACTATAATGCCGTTCATCTGGAATTTGCGCCGAGCGAGTCCTACGAATTGCAGGGAAAGCCTTATGACTCATACGAAAAGACTGACTATAAGGGGGAAACAGTGGCTACAGGCAGCTATAAGCTGTATCAAGACATAAAGCTGCTGAAGAAAAAGGCAGAAGTGGAGTGCAGTGTGAGCTGGCAGGTCTGTCAGGGAGATGACTGCTACGCCGTGGAGGAGAAGGAGTTTAAGACTGAATTGAAGGCCAGCGCTGCGGCTAAGGAGTCCTCGGGGAAGAGTATCTGGGGATTGATTCTGGAGGCCATTCTATGGGGATTTGCTATGCTGCTGACCCCTTGTGTCTTCCCTATGGTGCCTATGACCATCTCCTTCTTCCTGAAGGGTGGCGATGACCCTAAAAAAGGTCGCTTCAAAGCTCTGATGTACGGGCTTTTCATAGTACTGCTCTACACCCTTCCTATCTGTCTTATCATAGGTCTTACCTGGCTGCTTGGAGGAGATGCAGTGACTGCGGACATATTTAACTGGCTTTCTACACACTGGCTGCCTAATCTCATCTTCTTCCTGGTATTTATGATCTTTGCGGCATCTTTCTTCGGAGCCTTTGAGATTGTACTGCCGTCCAAATGGGTTAACGGAGCAGATAAGAATTCTGGCAAGAAAGGTCTTGGGGGAGTCTTTTTCCTAGCCTTGACTCTGGTTCTGGTGAGTTTCTCATGCACCGGTCCTATAGTAGGGACTGTGCTGATAGAAAGTACTGAGGGGGAATTCTGGACTCCTATGATTACGATGCTGGCTTTCAGTATAGCCTTTGCCCTTCCTTTCACTATCTTCGCCCTCTTCCCTTCCCTTTTGAACAAGCTGCCGCAAAGCGGAGGCTGGCTTAACAGTGTGAAAGTGGTGCTGGGCTTTGTGGAGATAGCTCTGGGACTGAAGTTCCTCAGTACTGCAGATCAGGTATACCACTGGGGGATCCTGAATAGGGAAATCTATCTGGCTATATGGATAGTATGTTTCACCCTGCTGGGCTTTTACCTCTTGGGTAAGATTCGTTTTAAGCACGACAGTCCGGTGGAATACATCTCGGTGAAAAGGCTTTTCCTGGCTATCATAGACTTCGCTTTCGTGATTTATCTTATCCCTGGAATGTGGGGTGCCCCGCTCTCTGCCATCTCGGGTTACCTGCCACCTCTGGAGAGCCAGGAGTTTGTAATCTCTTCAGGAGCTGTTTCCCAGAGTACGAAGACCGGCGAGAGCGAGCCTGCAACTGTGTCGCTACCCGGTGCCCAATTAACTCTGGCTCACGGACTCAAGGCCTTCGATAATCTGGACGATGCCCTCGCAGAGGCTAAAAAGCAGGCCAAGCCTGTCTTTGTGGACATCACCGGCCACGGCTGCGTGAACTGCCGCGAGATGGAGGCCAAGGTCTGGTCGGATCCGAGAGTGCAGCATATCCTTAGGGAGGACTATGTGCTCTGTGCGCTCTACATGGATGACAAGACCTCGCTTCCGGAGGCCAAGTGGGTCACCACCTCCACCGGCAAAACCTTAAAACAGGTGGGCCGGGCCAATTCCTATATCGTTAAGGAGCGTTTCGGAGTGAATGCTCAACCTAACTACGCCTTGCTTTCACCTGAAGGAGAATTGCTGGCGCCTATCCGCGGTTATGACTTGAACGTGGATGCTTACATCGACTTTCTCAAAAAAGGCTTAAGGCCTTAGAAACAGTTTTCCACATAGCTGATAGGCGGCAGGGGTAGCTATATCCACTAGGGCAGGGTCACTCTTTTTCATCCGCACCTGGGTAAGTGTCTCCGCGCTTGATGTAGTTTCCCGATTACATCCAGCTTAAGTACCCACTATTTCATCCACACCTGAAACTAACGGTGAGTAGAATGGTCAATTTACTCACGGAACCTAAGTTTCAAGGGCTCGCGGTGAGTAAAAAGCCTGATTTACTCACCAAACCTATCTTCCAAGGGTCAGCGGTGAGTAAAAAGCCTGATTTGCTCACGGGACCTGTCTTCCAGAGGCCATCGGTGAGTAAAATGGTCGATTTACTCACGGAACCTGTCTTCCAGAGGCCATCGGTGAGTAAAAAAGCCGATTTACTCACGGAACCTATCTTTCAAGAGTCTGCGGTGAGTGAAAAGCCAGAATTACTCACGGCAAGGTGCTCGGCAGTCCTCTTCGGAACACACGCCACCCTCGGCAATGTAAGAGGGGGAACCGCTTGCGGTGGGGTCGAACGAAGTGAGACGGTTCCGGAGGGGAGCTGCCGGCACCGCTGATGTTTAGAGGATAATAATTATTATTCGCAAAGCTAATTCCCCACTATATCTACAGTAGGTTCCTGAGTATATCAAGGTAACTTCGCTCTATTCCCTCAAGACCCTGAACTCA
The DNA here is from genome assembly GCA_945983015.1 of uncultured Bacteroidales bacterium. Taxonomy (GTDB): domain Bacteria; phylum Bacteroidota; class Bacteroidia; order Bacteroidales; family UBA932; genus Cryptobacteroides. The sequence continues at coordinate 133 of CAMFSN010000059.1, read as the reverse complement.
CAGTGAGTAAAAAGCCTGATTTGCTCACGGAACTTGAAATCTTTTCAATCTACAAGTATAATCAGAAAGGGCCGCATCTCACGACGCTGCCCTTTCCTTCTAACCTAAAATTTAACCTATGAAAAAACTATTC
>CAMFSN010000058.1 GCA_945983015.1 uncultured Bacteroidales bacterium | reverse complement strand
CTGGCAGTAATCCTTAACATCGTAACAGGTGGAGGTTTTGGAATTGTTTATGTTGTTGACTGGGTTGTCCTTCTTATGGGCGTTCTGGATAACAATATCAGCAGGTATGTTAACAACGGCAACTGGCTGATGTGGGTTGACGGCCTTATTTAATTTTGAATCTGAAATCATTACATAGTTTCCTGCTTCTGCTTTTCCTTCCGGCATTGTGTTTTGCCCAGCGCAGAGCCTCTGCGGATGTAGAAGTCAAGACAGTGATAGGAAATAATGTGACTACAGTCACCAAAAGCGTCTATTGTTCTAACAATGGACGCTTGGTGACTTTCTTTCATTCTCCCCTCGAGTATATTCTCGATACTAATATCTTGGGAGAAAGCAAGTTGTATTTCCCTTCCTCAAACGGAGTCTTCGTGGATAATTCGGGGGCTTTCACTTCTGTGGACGAATTGCTGCTCTTGGTTTTGAACGGAAGGTTGGAAGATCTGGGTCTGTCCTTGTCCGGATACAAATTGAAAAGCACTGAGATTCTGAAAGATGGCTTGATGAAAAAGACTTTCAGCGGGATGAAGTCCGATCTGCCTCCTTTCTGTGAGATTGTCTATAAGGATTACTTGCCCATCTACAGCGCTACTCTTGATGCCGATGGTCACACTCTGGTAAAGGTGTATTACTCCAAGTATGAGTACCTGGGCTATCTGCCTTTCCCTAAGCGTTCCACCCAGATCATTTATAATTCGCCGAAGGACTCTACCATCGTGAGAAGTATCTATTCCAATATCCGGCTCGACGGAACGGACTCTATGTTCGATTTCACTGTCCCTCAGGATGCACAGCCTTTGGATATGTCAGAGCTTCTTAAAAAATGAAGCCCTTCCCTCAGTTTAAAAAGTTAATTCTAAGCATCTGCCTTCTTCTGTCAGCTGCTCCTTTTTCTTTTGCCCAACTCTCCCCGAGCCGTTTTGCTCCTTCCTATGGAGAGTTTTTTAAACAAGCCTGGAAAGAAAAAGGCCCTATTACTGCCATACTTGCCACTTCTGACAGATTACAGAGAGATACCAGGATAGGTCTTGCCAGCAGTCATTATCTCCGGCAGGACGGTAGGGTCCACGAGGATATTTTCGGTCCCATCCCTCAAAAGCAGCCAGTGAAGAGTTTTGCTCTCGAGTCTTTAAGCCCTTCGGGAGAGTATAGGTATATGTCTGAAGATGAGGATTTTATCAAGTATCTGATAGGGAACGGCTACTCTTCGGAAGCTGTCTGTTACCTTTATGGCAGCAATTTCGCTCCATCTGACAGCTTGGATTATTACAAGGCTTACTCCCTTTATTCCGCAGGGGCATTGGACAGGGCTGCAAAGGAGTATTCTAAGATTCTTCCCGAATCCTCTTATTACGAGGCCTCACTTTTTTTCGGCTCAGTTTGCGACACTTACCTTTTGGATTATGATTCCGCTTCGCAAAGAATACAAAGCTATAGTGGAGATCAGAAGGAGCTCAAAGCCTATGAATTGGCCGGAATCAGTCTCTTAAAGAATGATGCCGATAGCTATCAGGCTTATTCTAAGGATTTTACTTATTCGTCTTATCTTTTCAGTGAGGGAGAAAAGATTTTTGATGAGATTTATCACAGCCGTTTTGAAGAAAAGAGGAAGAGCCCGCTTATGGCAGCAACGCTGTCGGCCCTGATTCCCGGGCTTGGGAAAATCTACACAGGCGCTTATGGCGAGGCTATTTCTTCATTTCTGCTCTGGGGCTGCTCCACGGCCCTGGCCATAGACAATGGCTTGAAGAATGGGGCGGGGGATTGGAGAACCATTATCTTCAGTTCCATCTCCTCCTTATTATATCTTGGAAACATCTACGGTTCATATATCTCCGTAGGTCTATATTACGATTATCTGGAAGATGCGCAGAACAGCACTATACTTGTTAATCTTCACATTCCTATCCGTACTGTTTTCAAATAGTTTAGCGGCACAGGAGAAGGACGAGGCCGCTCTGTTCTACGAGGCGGCTCTTTGTGAAAGGCGGGTTTTCGAAGCCGAGAACCCGAAAGAGGCTGTCTCTGCCTTAAGCGCTAAGGCTGAAGCTTACGAGAAAGCTGGGGAATACTCCAAGGCCTTGGCCTGTTTAAACAGAATTCCAGTGTATCTGCTGAGCCCGCAGCAGAGAGTGGAATTGGCTTATGAAAAAGCGGAACTCTCCTATAAATCAGAGGATTATGAGTCCGCACTGAACTATTTGAAAGAGCAGGGGATAGCCCCCGAAGTGGAGAATGTGCATCTGAAAAAGGATTGGCTTGGAATGTTGCTTACTTTCGCGGTGCCGGCAGGTTTTGTCTATGTGGAGGACTATTCGGGAGCAGTGCTCTATACCCTCTTAAATGCAGCTTCGCTGGGCTGGATAGTGCTTGAATGGAGCGCTGCCAGCTATGTGAGCGCAGTGCTTGGAGGGGCATTGGCCTTGAATGTCAGCTTTATGGGAGCACAAGAAAAAGTTGCGCTCCGGATAGAGGAACGCAACTCTTCACTTATTAAGGAAGCCCAAAGACGGGCGCTTACTTCATTTTTTCAGGCCTCATCTGAGGGAAGAACAGAACGTCCTGAATAGTAGTCTGACCGGTCATAAACATAGTAAGACGGTCGATTCCCATGCCTAGTCCTGAAGTTGGAGGCATTCCGTACTCCAGAGCCCTTACGAAGTCCATATCGATGTACATAGCCTCGTCGTCCCCCTTGCTTTTGAGAGCGGCCTGCTCTTCGAAGCGCTCGAGCTGGTCTATAGGGTCGTTGAGCTCGGAGTAGGCGTTGGCCAATTCCTTACCGCATACGAAGAGTTCGAATCTCTCGGTAAGGCTGCTGTCTTCCCTGTGCCTTTTGGTCAGAGGGGACATCTCCACCGGATAGTCGGTTACGAAAGTAGGCTGAATGAGCTTGTCCTCACAGTACTCCCCGAAGATGGCATCGATGAGTTTGCCTTTGCCGTAGCTTGGCTCCACTTCTACATTAAGTTGCTTGCAGACCTCTCTGAGTTGGGCCTCGTCCATTCCCTTGACATCTACTCCCGCATATTCCTTGATGGCTTCGAGGATAGGGAGCCTGCGGTATGGACCAGCGAAATCCACCTCGTGTTCTCCTATCTTGACCTTGCTGCTGCCGTTGACCTTCACGGCTATGATGCCGAGGAGTTTCTCGATGAATTCCATCATCCAGATGTAGTCCTTGTATGCCACATAGATCTCCATACAGGTAAACTCAGGGTTGTGGGTCTTGTCCATACCCTCGTTACGGAAGTCCTTCGCGAATTCATATACTCCATTGAAGCCGCCGACTATGAGCCTCTTGAGATAGAGCTCATTGGCGATTCTAAGGTAGAGAGGAATGTCCAGGGCATTGTGATGGGTGATGAAAGGTCGTGCTGTGGCACCTCCAGGAATGCTCTGAAGGATAGGCGTTTCCACCTCGAGGCAGCCGGCCTGGTTGAAGTATTCACGCATAGTGGCGATAATCTGGGCCCTCTTTACGAAGACATCCTTTACCTGAGGGTTTACGATGAGGTCCACATATCTCTGTCTGTATCTCATCTCAGGATCGGTGAAGGCGTCGAAAACCTGTCCGTCGAGTTCCTTTACTATAGGAAGCACCCTGAGGGATTTGCTCAGAAGGGTGAGTTCCTTCACGTGTATGCTCAACTGTCCTGTCTGAGTGTAGAAGGCGAAGCCCTTGATTCCGATGATGTCACCTATGTCCAGAAGCTTCTTCCACACTGTGTTATACATAGTTTTGTCCTCTCCAGGGCAGATCTCGTCCCTTTTAACATAGATCTGAATTCTTCCGCTCTCGTCTTGAAGCTCTCCGAAGGAGGCGGCACCCATAACGCGTCGGCTCATAATACGTCCGGCTAGGCAGACCTCCTGGAAATTGCCTTTCTCTGGGTCAAATTCATCGGCTATCTGTTTTGCTGTAGTATTTACAGGGTAAAGTGCTGCTGGATATGGTTCTATGCCCAGTTCGCGCAGTTTTGCCAACGACTCTCGTCTGATAAGTTCTTGTTCGCTAAATTCTTGTATCATAGTATTTTATATAATTTCTTCTCTTTCTTTTATGTCCTTAATCCGCAACTGGATACTACTGTTCCCTCGGTAGAAGTTCTCCACTATGGAGTAGCATACGTCGAAGGGATTTCCGTGCCTGATGTACTCGAAATACTCGTCCTTGTTAAAGGCTATGGCAGGGATGGCCCTGGAATAATCCTCCTGAATCAGGTCTAGTTTCAGGTGTTTTCCTTCAGCGCCCACCTTTCTGCCGCTTCCCTCGTCGCATACGGCTTCCGTAACAAAGATAGGGTTGGAATTTCCTGGCCCAAATGGCTGGAACTGCTTCAGGATACGGAAAAATTTCGGGGTAATCTGCTTGAAGTCTATCTTTGCATCTATCTCTATTACAGGGGATTGCATCTTCTTGCTAATTTTCCCATCCATAAAGGCGTCCATCCTCTGGGCGAATTCATTTATGTTTTCTTCCTTCAAGGTAAGTCCCGCCGCATATACGTGACCTCCGAAATTCTCCAGCAGGTCCGCGCAACTCTCTATCGAAGAGTAGATGTCAAAACCCTGAATGCTTCGCGCCGATCCCGTCACCAGTCCGTTCGATTTGGTCAGCACCACAGTAGGTTTGTAGAAAGCTTCCACCAGGCGCGAGGCCACTATTCCCACCACGCCCTTGTTCCAGTTAGGATTATAGACTATGGTCGCATTCTTAAATGCCAATGCCTTTCCGCCTCTTACCATCTCTATGGCTTCCTGGGTTATCTCGCGATCTACGTTCTTGCGTTCGTTGTTATTATTGTTAATCTGCTCGCCTATCTTCATCGCGCTCACGCTGTCAGTAGCCGTCAGAAGCTGCACCGCGAGCCGCCCCGTCTCCATTCGTCCGGCTGCATTAATGCGCGGCCCTATCTTGAAGACGATGTCGTCTATGGACAGGTGCCCGGGCTCCAGACCCGAGAGCTCCACCATCGCTGCCAGACCCTTGCGCGGATTCTCGTTCAGCCTTTTCAGTCCATAGTATGCCAATATCCTATTCTCCCCAACCATACTTACCAGGTCGGAGGCAATGCTCACCACCAGCAGGTCCAGCAGTTCCGTAAGGCTTTCGAATTCGATACCATACTTTATGCTGTAGGCCTGGGCCAATTTGAATCCAACCCCACAGCCGGACAGGTCGTCAAATGGATATGAGCAGTCCTCCCGTTTCGGGTCCAGCACCGCGTAGGCGTCCGGCAACTGCTCATCCGGAAGATGGTGGTCACATATAATCATATCTATTCCGAGGGATTTGGCCAATTCTGTCTTTTCCACTGCCTTGATTCCGCAATCCACGGTAATGATCAGTCCAACCCCCTGGGCGTGAGCCTGCATAATTCCCTTCGTGGACACTCCATAACCTTCGTCGTAGCGGTCAGGAATGTAGAAATCCACCTTGTCGCTGAAACGGCTTATGAAAGAATGAAGCAGGGCCACCGCCGTAGTCCCATCCACATCGTAATCTCCATAGACCACTATCTTCTCCTTTGATGTTATGGCCTTATGCAGTCTTTCCACCGCGCGGTCCATATCTTTCATCAGGAAAGGGTCATGAAGCTTATCCAAATCAGGTCTGAAGAAAGCCCTGGCCTGCTCGAAAGTGTAGATCCCTCTTTTCACCAGCAGGTCTGCGAGCACCTTGTCAATGCCCACCTCGGTGGAAAGTTGTTCCACCTTCAGCTCGTCAGAAGCTTCCTTTAATACCCATCTGCTCTCTTTTGTCATTTCGACACTTCCTTTTTAATTAATCCGAAAAGCTCCTCTTCCACTTCCTCCAGACTTTTCCCGTCTGTGCAGAGGCTATAAGGGACGCTTTCATACAATTTCCTTCTTTCTTGAAACAGTCTCTCCATCTCTCCCTCCTCTTTCAGCAGGGGTCTGCCCTCGCTCTCGTTTTCCAGCCGCCTTTTCAGGGTGCTGATATCCGCTTTCAGGTAAATGCAGAGCATATCCTCCAGAATCAGATGTCTCACTCCCTTTATGGTGATGGTACCTCCTCCCAGGGCCAATACCAAATCCTTATGGCAGAGTTGATGCATCACCACCACATCCCTAAGAGCCTCGGCCTCGATGGCCCTGAAGTAATTCTCGCCTTCCAGCTCGAATATTTCAGCTATGCTCAGGCCAATCTTCTCCTCTATATATCTGTCCAGGTCTATGAACTCAAAGCCCAGCCTTGCGGCAAGCCTCGCTCCCACACTGCTCTTCCCCGAGCCCATATAACCAGTCAATCCAATTATCAAAACAAAGTCGGTTCTTCTATTGATTCAGTATCTGTCTCTATTTCTTCAGGCTCTTCCAATACGCTGATTTCCAGTGGTTTTATTTCTGGAATCTCCTTTTGGAGAGGCTCTATGAATTCCACTTTCTTTATCTCTCTCTCGTGGCATTTCTTACCCTTCGCGTTGATGCCCTTCTTAGTTATCCACTGCTCTGCATCTATAGCCTCCGGCTCTCGGTGTTCGGATTTGCCTCCGAAGGTCACCAGATACTGAGGGAATGGGTCATCGCTGATATCTATGAGTTTGGACTTGCTGTGGTCCGAAATGAAACTCATAGGGGTATTGTCGCTCAGAACGAAGGAGAAACGCTTTACGTAGTAGGACTTCGTCGCCCCGTCGTAGTAGAGGGCCGTATATGTCTTAGCCGGGTCGAACTTCTCTATCTTCAGCAGCTCTCCCTGATAGCGGTTGGACACATCGAAGGAAGTGGTGTAGAAGCTTCCGTTCTTGAATATGGCGAGTACTTTGTCCTCGGTGGAGAAGGCCCCCAGGTATAGACCCCTCTGCTCGTCGTTTAACTTCTGGATGTCCGCATCGTACCAGATGTCCTTTCCAGAGATGGTGGATACTCCTGCCGATTTGAGGTTTATCTTATGTATAGGGTTTTTGGTCACCAGGTTGCCTCGGCTGCCCTTGCCTTTGATGGCAAGTTTGCTGAAGTCATATTCGAGGCTTGTCTTCTTAATCTTACCCTTAGGCCTAAGCTGGATTTTTACGGTCTCGGCTTCGGCATTGCTGTTAGCGCTGAACCATACTATCTGAGAGCCTTCCTCTCCGGTGGTGATGTCATAGGTCTTATCCCTTGTCACAGAGGTTATGGTGAAACGCTTGGCATAGTAGATGGAAGTCTTGCCCTGCCTGTAGATGACATTATAGGTGGTGCGGCTGTCGCCCCTGTTGAACAGACCTACATATATGAGGTCTTTCTCAAAGAAGGCCTTATCGCTGACCTTGGATACCCTGTATGAGCCGTTCTTGCTGATTACCAGCACTTCTGAGAGGTCTGAGCACTCGCATACGAATTGCACTCCGTCGTCTTTTTTGAGTGCCGTGCCCACGAAACCCTCTGCGAGGTTCACATAGAGCTTGGCATTGTTGTTTACCACCTTGTTAGCGTCTATGGTCTCGAAGCCTGTCAATTCAGTATGTCTCGGATACAGGTCGCCGTATTTATCTTTCAACTTGCGGAACCACTTGATGGTGAATTCCACTATGTGCTCTATGTCGTCCTTGACTTTCTCCATCTCCTTGTCCAGAGCCTGGATCTTCTCGTCCAGAACCTTGGTGTCGAATTTGGAGAGTTTGCGCACCGGCTTGTCCACCAGTTTGTCTATGTCCTCCATCACTATCTCGCGGCGGAGCTGGTCTTCGTAACTGCGCATCTTCTCCAATATCGCCTTCTTCTGCTCTTCCCAGCTTTCAAAGCTCTTGTCTTCCAGGATCTTATATACCTTCTCCTCGAAGAATATCCTTTCCAGGGAAGTATAATGCCAATCCTGTTCCAACTCCGCGAGTCTGATGTTCAACTGCGCGAGCAGCAGGTCCTTGGTGTGTTGGGTGCTGTATTCCAGAATCTCGTTGACTGAAAGGAAGGCAGGCTGTTTGTCCACGATGACACAGGCATTTGGCATAAGGGCGGTCTCGCAGTCGGTGAAGGCGTAGAGAGCGTCTATGGTCTTGTCCGGAGATACGTCCGATGGCAAGTGGATGATAATCTCCACCTTGTCGGTGGTGATGTCGTCTATCTTCTTGAATTTTATCTTTCCCTTATCCCTGGCCTTCATCAGAGAGTCCTTGATCATCTCCGTGGTCTTGGTGTATGGGAGTTGGGTAATGGCTATGGTGCTCTTGTCTATCTTCTCTATCTTGGCTCTGACCTTGACTACTCCTCCCCTGCGACCCTGCAGGTATTTGGAACAGTCTGCGTAGCCTCCGGTAGGGAAGTCAGGATAGATCTCGAAGTCCTTGCCCTTGAGAATGTTAATGGATGCGTCTATGAGTTCGTTGAAGTTATGGGGAAGAATACGGGAAGCTAAACCTACGCCAATTCCTTCAGTTCCCTGAGCCAGAAGCAGAGGGAAGCGTACCGGAAGTTCGGTAGGTTCCAGGTTTCGGGCGTCGTAACTGTTCATCCAGTTGGTAATCTTCGGGTCGAAGATTACGTCCTTGGCGAAACGACTTAAGCGCGCCTCGATATAACGGGCGGCGGCATTCTTGTCTCCGGTAAGGATATTACCCCAGTTACCTTGACAGTCTATGCAGTAACCTTTCTGACCGAGCTGAACGAGGGCTCCGAGTATGGAGGCATCTCCGTGAGGGTGATATTGCATAGTCTGCCCCACGATGTTAGCCACCTTTGTGAGATCTCCGGTGTCTATCTTATACATCGCGTGCAGCACTCGCCTCTGAACAGGCTTGAGTCCGTCCACTATGTTAGGCACGGCCCTGTCCAGAATTACGTAGGAGGCATAGTCCAAAAACCAGTCTTTGAACATTCCGGAGAGTTTGAATTTCTTCGAATCGCTCTCCAATAACTTGTTGAATCGACCCTCCGACTTGCCTTCTCCACCTTCCTCGATAATCTCGTCTATATCTTCATCTTCCTTGACGATATCTTCCTCGCTTATGATATCTTCGTATTCCTCACTCATATATTAATCCTCATAACCGAATCTTCGGAGAGACTTCTTATTCTCCCTCCAGTCCGGATCCACTTTAACAAACAATTCCAAAAAGACTTTTTTCTGGAAGAAATCTTCCATATCAAGTCTTGCGGCGGTACCCACCTTCTTCA
>CAMFSN010000057.1 GCA_945983015.1 uncultured Bacteroidales bacterium | reverse complement strand
ACGAAGGAACAGAACCAGCAGACCTTCTACTACACGAATATGACTCCGCAGTACTGGGATCTCAACCAAGGGCAGTGGAACTCTCTGGAAAGCAAAGTCCAAGCTGTAGCTGCGGCCACAACTGGCAGCGACACCCTATATGTCGTAACAGGTCCCCTTTTTGAAGGCACTCTGGCAACAGTTCCGGATAATAGCGGCAATGATTGCAAAGCCCCTTCCGGCTACTGGAAGTGTCTGATGAAATGCACTTTCTCAAGCCCCGGGGTAATGAGTGCGGCAGTGGGCTGTGCGTATCTGTTCGACACGAACTCCTCTAACATAGAGCCTACACTTGTGACCATAGACGCTATAGAGTCCCGCACCGGCTTTGACTTCTTTGCCAATGTCCCTGCTTCCCTGCAGAGCAAGGCGGAGAGTCAGACCTACAGCTTCTATTAATCTGCCCTATGTAACTTGTAATTTATAGTGATAATTTTGGCTTTTTCAGAATTATCACTATTTTTGCATAATAGTAAGAATTGTGGGAATTTTCCTACTAACTCTACCGAATAAGGACTGAATTTTAACTTTATAGATTATGCAAGAAAAAGATGGCAAGTATATCTTCGGAGTGGTTAAACTCGGAGATAAGGGGCAGATAGTAATCCCTAAGGATGCCCGAAAACTCTATGGATTAAACAGCGGCGATGCCCTGCTGGTACTGGGGGACGACAAGGGAATGGCTCTGGTAAAGACAGAGATATTCTCATCACTTATCTCAGAAGTAATGGAGGGAAAGGAGAAATGAGACGCATCTGGGCAGATAATTTGCGTTGTATAGTAGTGCTTCTGGTAGTCATCTACCATTGTTTTTACATTTTCAACTCCGTCGGAGTCTTCGGCGGCCTCGGCCCTTTCAATGAAAAGCAGCCTGTCGATATGATAGAATACGCCCTTTACCCTTGGTTTATGGCTCTGCTTTTCCTCCTCGCGGGAATCTCTGCCAAATGGTCCCTGGACAAACGCAGCTCTAAGGAATTCTTCCGCGGTCGCAGCCTCAAACTCCTCGTTCCATCCACCCTGGGCCTCTTCGTCCTCTACTGGATAGTAGGCTACTTCAATGCCATCGCCGGCGGCGGTATCGAAGGGCTTCAGGAGCTCCCTGGCTTAGTCCGTTACCTTATCTTTGCCGCCTCCGGAATCGGTCCGCTCTGGTTCATTCAGCTCCTTTGGTTCTATAGTCTTATTCTCATATCTATCAGGGCTTTAGATAAGGAGGGCAAATTCAATTACCTCGTCTCCCGTGCTTTTGGATCCAATGTCGCTGTTTTCATTTTCGTCCTGTTTTTCGCGGCCTTCTGCTATGCTGGCACCATTCTCACTAACTACGAAGCCCCTCTGATGGGTCTCTACAGGATACCTTTCTATATAGTGCCATTCCTCTTCGGCTATTTCTTCTTCTCGAGCGATGCCTTCTTGGAGCGACTCCGTGCTTTCGGCCCATACGGCCTCGGACTTTTCCTTCTGATGGCCGTGCTCTACACCCTTCGCTGGTACCCCGAGTGCTATACCTCCGCTGCCGTGCAACAGCACTGGACCACTGTGGTCTTCGCTTCGCTGGGCAGCATCTGCCTGCTGAGTGCAGCCCTTCGCTATCTGGATAGGCCAATCCCTTTCCTTACCAGCTTCCTCGTCCCTCGCAGCTACGGAATCTATCTGCTGCACTACTTGCCTCTGGTGGTTTTCGCCTATTATATGAAGCAGTTCACCGACTTGAGTCCGGAGCAGATTTATCCTATCCTGCTTGTATCTGTGCCAATTGTCTCCATCGCCCTTTACGATGTCCTAAGGCATATTCCAGTAATAAGATGGCTGGTGTTGGGAATGAAAAATTCTTCTAAATAAATATCATTATGATTATCTTTCCTCTACAAATCAAGCATACGTGCGAGAGATAAGCAGAAGTGGATATGGCAACCAGTAGATGCTCGTATTTCCATACAGACCTCCTCAACATGGTACTCTATCATTTTTTCGAGCATCTGCCAAGTTCCGGAGTCAATACTCCATACTTTTCTTGAAATACGCTGGTTTTTATCTATATTTGTGGAAATGTAAAGTACGTATGAGAATCTTTGAGGATGACACACAAGCTCGGCCATTCATCAAATGGGTTGGAGGGAAGACACAGTTGCTGGATGAGGTTCGTAAATTGCTCCCCTGCGATTTCGCATCCCGTCAGCACGTAACATATGTGGAACCGTTTGTCGGAGGTGGTGCCGTTATGTTTTGGATTCTTCAGGCGTATCCCAACATTGAGCGGGCTGTCATCAATGACATTAACCCAGAACTCATCTGCACCTATCGGGTCATCAAGGAGAATGTAGAGGAACTGATAGCAGAACTTGCCCATATCCAAGACGAATATCTCCCTCTGAGCGCAGAAGACCGCAAGGCATATTATATGGAGAAAAGAGTCCGTTTCAACACAAAGCAGACCTCTCCGCTAGAAACAGCCGCACTCTTCATTTTCCTGAATAGAACGTGCTTCAATGGCCTTTACAGGGTAAATTCTAAAGGCAAATTCAATGTTCCTCACGGCAAGTACGCTAATCCTCGTATCTGCGATGTGGGCAATCTCCGGGCTTGTTCTGCAGTCCTCCAAAGAGTCGAAATCCTTTGTGGTGACTTTGCAGAAACGGGGAGCTATGCTGGTCCGGACACTCTTTTCTATTTTGATCCTCCTTACAAGCCAATTACAGAAACATCCTCCTTCACCTCCTACGCAAAAGAAGGTTTTGACGATACTGAACAAATCCGTCTCCGCGATTTCTGTGAACAGATAAGCAGAGATAAAGCTTTATTTGTGGCCAGTAATTCTGACCTAAAGGGGGTCAACCCTTCCGACAATTTCTTTGATGCCTTATATAATCAATTCATTATCAAGAGAGTATCAGCCGCCAGAATGATTAACGCTGATGCCTCCGGTCGCGGAGCTATCTCTGAATTAATGATTTCTAACATAGTCAACGCATAAATATGAGAGATTTCACCATTTGGCTGGCGGGCTTCCGCTCCGCTATAGCAGGTTATAAGTATTACACTGACTTTGAGAAGATTTACAAAAATGTAGATGCTGTCAAGGTTGAGCTCAACATCATGAATTCCTTGATTGGGTGTCAAGACATCGAAAAGGAATTCATGGCCTTGTGCCGGCGCTATCCAGAGATCTTGAAGTGCATCCCCATCCTGCTGGCAAAGCGCGAGTCTGACATCCTAACGGTGGACTTTGATGGCGAGCATGTCTGGAACTTCAAACGGGCCAATTACCATATCGAGGAATATGTGGTATTTATGAGAGAGACCGGTTTATTTGATCTTATGCAACAGAAGCACATACACAACCTGGTTGACTATGTAACAGGTGTAGAAGCAGGATTGGACTCAAACGCTCGCAAAAACCGTGGTGGTCACGTAATGGAAGACCTAGTGGAAGGGTATCTTGTCAAAGCAGGTCTGAAGAGAGGAGAGACGTACTTCAAGGAGATGTACATCCACGAGATTGAACATAAATGGGGTATCGACCTGTCCTGCATTTCCAATGAGGGTGGCACTGAAAAGCGCTTCGATTTCGTCATCAAGCGCCCTGATATGATTTATGGTATCGAAACAAACTTCTACGCCAGCGGCGGCTCCAAACTGAATGAGACTGCCCGCAGTTACAAAACCATAGCGCTTGAAACCAAAGATCACCCCAAGTTTAAGTTCGTATGGATTACAGATGGCCAGGGATGGGGCTCAGCCCGCAACAATCTGAAGGAGACTTTCGATGTCCTGGAGAATCTCTACAATATCACGGACCTGGACGAAGGCATAGTATCCTCAAAACTCATCTAAAATATGCCTACACCATTCTATAAATCACAGGATAAAGACTTCACTCTCTTACAGGGAGATTGTATCGACCTTCTCAATTCCTTCGACTTTAAGTTCGATATGATTTTCGCGGATCCGCCCTATCATCTATCCAACGGAGGAATAAGCATACAGAGTGGCGTTCCTGTTTCTGTGAATAAGGGCAAGTGGGATAAGTCTCGGGGATTTGAGGAGGACTACAAGTTTGATAAAACATGGCTGGCAGCCTGCCGTGAACATCTGAAATCAGATGGTACTATCTGGGTTAGTGGAACGTATCATAATATCTTCTCCGTTGCCCGCTGTCTTTCAGAGCTAGACTTTAAGATACTGAACTGCATCACCTGGGTGAAGACTAATCCTCCACCCAATCTTTCCTGTAGATACTTCACCTACTCTGCGGAATATATACTTTGGGCGCGTAAGGAGCAAAAGGTGGCTCATTATTACAACTATGAGCTAATGAAGGAAATCAACGGCGGTACCCAGATGCGCGATGTTTGGACGCTACCTGCCATCGCTCCTTGGGAGAAGTCCTGTGGCAAGCACCCGACCCAGAAGCCGCTATGTGTTTTGTCGAGAATTATTCAGGCATCCACGAAACCCGGTGCCTGGATACTAGACCCGTTCACAGGAAGCAGCACCACTGGTATTGCAGCAAATCTTCTAGGGCGTCGTTTCCTTGGCATCGACCAGGAAGAAAAATTTCTCGAGATGAGCAAAGCTCGTCGCGAGGAACTAAACAGCATTAATCGCCGTGGTGAAATTTTGGAGAAGCTGGAGAAGCAGGCTAAACTCTTCCAGGATAATGATATCCGTGTCCTGAGTGAGTCGGGAGCTTATTATGGTCCGGAACTCCCGTTTTAAGCGGAATTGGTGTGCCCCTTCCGCTCGCTTTTCATTTAAGCACAAATACTCGATAATAACGGCAATTCCTTCTATTGGAAGGGAACCTGGAACGATAATGTGCCCAAAATGTTCCCGAACATATGGAACAGTCACCATTTGGTAATTGTTCCTGTCAACCGGTTTTGAAAACGGCTCGCAATTGTCTCCATCGCCTTTTACGATGTCCTAAGGCATATTCCAGTAGTGAGATGGCTGGTGTTGGGAATGAAAAATTCTTCTAAATAAATATCTTTATGATTATCTTTGTGCCGATGAAAAGAAAGATAATCGTAAAGAAGAAGAGAAAAGAAGGGCGGAAAGTCTTTCCGCAAGTCATAGGCACATTTCTTATGAGCCGTGAGGCTTTCGGATTTGTTAGCGTCGAAGGGGAGGAAGAGGATATCTTCGTCCCCGCTTCCAAGACCAATGGCGCTCTTCACGGTGACAAGGTTAGAGTAGCCATCACCAAGGAGCCCAAGGCCGGGACTAAAAAACATCCGGCTCCATCCCGCAGAGAAGGCAGGGTGGTGGATGTGGTGGAACGTTCCGGAAAGCCTTTTGTGGGAATCTATCACTGCAGTTCCCAGGGAGCCTGGGTGCTGATGCAGAGTAAGACTATGCCCTACGACATAGAGGTGGACCCTCGTCAGGCTGAGCGCCTGGGGGTGGAAAAATCCTGGAAGGTGGCCGTAAAGGTCACTGGCTGGGAAAGGGGGCAGAGTCTGCCACAGGGAGAGATTGTCGATGTGCTGGGAGCCCCTGGGGAGAACGAGACGGAGATGCACAGCATACTCGCCGAGTTTGGCCTGCCATATAAGTTCGAAGCGGAAGTGGAAAAGGCTGCCTCTAAGATTCCGGCGAAGATTAAGGCCTCGGAGATCAAGGCCAGAAAGGACTTCAGAGACACTTTCACTTTCACCATAGACCCTAAGGACGCGAAAGACTTCGACGACGCCCTGTCGTTCAAGGTCTTGGAAAATGGGAATTACGAGATAGGCGTGCATATCGCTGACGTGTCTTACTATGTCCACCCTGGAGATATCATAGATAAAGAGGCCAGGGACAGAGGAACTTCTGTCTATCTGGTGGACAGGACAGTCCCTATGCTTCCGGAAAAACTCTGTAATACCCTTTGCTCCCTTCGCCCACACGAGGATAAACTCTGTTTTTCAGCAATTTTCGAGATGACTCCGACGGCTCAGGTGAGGAAAAAGAGCTTTGCTCGCACGGTGATCAATTCCGACTATCGCCTTGACTATGACCAGGCCCAGGAGATTATCACAAAGGAGGGGGAGCCGAATGGTGAACTCGAGCAGGCCATCAAGGTGCTGAATGGATTGGCATCCATACTGAAAGGAAAGAGGCGCAAGGCGGGGGCGATAGATTTCGACCGTCCGGAAATGAAGGTACGCTGCGATGAGCAGGGACATCCGATAGAGGTGTATCAGAAGTATAGCTGCGAAGCGAATTGGCTTATAGAAGAGTTTATGCTCTTGGCTAACAGGAGCGTGGCGGAGTTCGTCTCAGGGAAGAACAAGTGCTTCGTGTATCGTATTCACGACGTCCCAAATCCTGACAAGTTGGAGAGTCTGAGGCATTTTGCGAAGAGCCTGGGTTATAAGATGAATGCCGAACTGGAGGGACGCAAGGCTGCCAAGTCTATCTCCGAGTTGCTCTCGAAGGCTGAAGGAAAGCCGGAGGGGGCCGCCTTCAAGGACATAGCTCTGCGCTCTATGGCTAAGGCCAAGTACAGCACCCAGAACATAGGGCATTATGGATTGGCCTTTGCGGATTATACGCATTTTACCTCTCCGATAAGAAGATATCCTGACCTTATGGTGCATCGGCTACTGGCTATGTATCTGGATAATGCCCGCAGTCAGGATCAGGAATATTATGAGAAGGAGTGTGAGTATGCCTCCGGAAGGGAGGCTCTCGCTACTGAGGCGGAGAGGACCAGTGTCAAGTATAAGCTCGTGGAGTTTATGCAGGATAAGATAGGGCAGGAGTTCTCGGGGCATATCTCCGGTCTTACCGAATGGGGAATGTATGTGGAGATAGAACCTACACATATAGAGGGAATGGTGCCACTTAGAACTATCAGAGAGGATTTCTTTGAATTCGAGGAGAAACTTTACAGGCTTAGGGGAAAGCGCAGCAAGAAGATCTACAGATTGGGGGATGAGGTGAGAATAAGGGTTAAAAATGCCAATTTGGAACAACGCTTGCTGGATTTCGAACTGATCTGAGATTATTTTATTATCTTTATAAGCTATGAACAGAAGCGTAGCGACAGTGGTAAAGAATTCCGGCAGCCTGTATTATCTGAGCTGTCTTCCCAAGTGGCAGCTTTTTCCCGCCGTCTTGAGGGGAAAGGTGAGGCTTTCCAAAGATGGAGCGACCAATCCCGTCGCCGTGGGGGACAGGGTGGAGTGTGAGTGGGAGGGCAGTCCTGACGAAAGTAATCCTGCCAGAATCACGGAAATACTTCCCAGAGAGAATCATCTGGTAAGAAAATCCACTAATCTCTCCAAAAAGTCTCACGTCATAGCCGCTAACATCGACAGGGCTTTCCTGGTGTGCAGCCTGTATTTTCCTGAACTCAAGTATCCTTTTCTGGACAGGCAGCTGCTGAGTTGTGAGATGTTCAAGATACCGGTAAGCATAGTTCTGAACAAGTTGGACCTCTATGGAGAGGAGGCCGCGGAGCAGGTGGAGGAATTTAAGAGGATATACGCCTCGGCGGGTTATCAGGTGATAGAGTGTTCTGTAAAGACGGGGCAGGGAATCGAAGAGATAAGAAGGCTTTGCGCGGGGGTTAATGGTATGGGAATCAATCTTTTGAGCGGGGAAAGCGGAGTGGGAAAGTCTTCGATTATAAAGCTCCTGGACCCGAGTCTTAGCCCTAAGATAGGACAGATATCTCTGTCTCATCTGCAAGGCAGGCACACCACCTCCCTCTATGAGATGTATCCTATCTCCAGCGGAGGATATCTGATAGATTCCCCGGGGCTAAGGGGCTTTGGACTCTATGGCTTGGAAAAGGAGGAAGTGTCGAAGTATTTTCCCGAGATGCTTGCCTTGAGCGATGAATGCAGGTTTGTGCCTTGTACTCACACCCACGAGCCTGGCTGCGCCGTCAAGGCGGCTCTGGAGGAGGGCAGGATTTCCCAAAGCCGTTATGCTTCGTATCTGGGTATGTTGGAAGAAGACAGTAAATTCCGTTAGTTATGATAGAGAAAGTTAAGAAAACCGTAGAAGAATTGTTCGAAGGAATAGAGTTCCCATCCAGTCCGGAAGGGCTCTATGATCCTCTTCGCTATATGATAGGGATAGGAGGGAAACGTATCAGACCCGCCCTCTGCCTTTTGTCTTACAGCCTTTTCAAGCAGGATTTTACTGAAGAAATCTTAAGTCCCGCCGCATCCTTGGAGGTATTTCACACCTTTACCCTTATCCACGATGACATTATGGACCGTTCTCCTCTTAGACGCGGGGAGCAGACAGTTTGGAAAAAGTGGAACGAGGATACCGCTATCCTTAGTGGAGACGTGATGCTGATAGATGCCTATAAGCGTATAGCCAAGGCTCCCGCCACTTGTGTGAACCAGGCTCTGGAGCTCTTTTCGACTACGGCGGCTCAGGTCTGTGAAGGTCAGCAGCTGGATATGGACTTCGAGCACAGGGAGGACGTGACACTTGAGGAATATGAGAAGATGATTGGCCTGAAGACGGCGGTGCTTCTGGCTTGTTCGGCCAGGATGGGCGCCCTGGTGGCTGGGGCGGATGAGAGGCAGTGTGAGGCGTTGTATCGCTATGGCTATGACTTGGGAATGGCTTTTCAGGTGGCCGATGACTATCTGGACGCCTTCGGGGATGAGAAAGTCTTCGGAAAACCCATAGGGGGTGACATACTTCAGCAGAAGAAGAGTTGGCTTACCATAAGGGCATTGGCCTGTGAGCAGAAATTCATAGACTTGTTCAAGACCAGGGACATAGATAAGGTGAAGGCCGAATATGTGGCATTGGGAGTGGATGGCGACGCTAAGGAGGAGATTCGCCGCTACAGTCTCAGGGCTTTGGATCCTTTGAAAGAGGCCGGCTTTGCCGAGGATAAGATAGAATTGATGAAAGAATTTGCCCGCAGTCTGGTGGGGAGAGTAAAGTGATGGAAAGAAAGGAATTGGAAATAATGGCCCCTGCAGGGAATTTCGAATGTCTGCAGGCTGCGATACAGGGTGGAGCTGATTCCGTGTATTTCGGGGTGGGAAGGCTGAATATGCGCTCCCATTCGGCTAACAACTTCGCGCCTGAAGACCTGGAAGAAGTCGTGAGAATCTGTCGGGAGGCTGGAGTGAAGTCTTATCTGACACTGAATATCTGCCTGTATCCGGAGGATATGGAGGATACCAGAGAGGCTCTTTTAAGTGCGAAGAAGGCTGGCGTCAGTGCCGTGATAGCTTCCGATATGGCGGCTATCCTGATGTGTAGGGAATTGGGCTTGGAAGTTCATATCTCCACCCAGTTGTCCATCTCGAATGCTATGGCTCTGAAATTCTACTCCCAGTATGCCGACGTGGTGGTTTTGGCCCGCGAATTGAATCTGGATCAGGTGAAAAGCATTTACCAGTGCATTCAGCAGGAACAGATAAAGGGTCCTTCGGGGGAACTGGTGAGAATAGAGATGTTTGCTCACGGGGCTCTGTGTATGGCCATAAGCGGCAAGTGTTATCTCTCACTACACGCTTACGGGGCTTCCGCTAACAGGGGGGCCTGTTATCAGATCTGCAGAAGGGGCTACGAGGTGACAGACCTGGAGACGGGGAACAAACTGAACATAGATAACAAGTATATAATGTCTCCCAAAGATCTCTGTACCATAGAATTTATGGACAAGATCATAGATTCAGGAGTGAAGGTCTTTAAGATAGAGGGTAGGGCTCGCAGCGCGGAATATGTGAAGCGCTGCGCTCAGTGTTACCGCAGAGCTGCGGATGCGGTCTGCGAGGGGACTTATACTCCGGAACTTGCAGCTGCTTTGAAGGAGTCTCTTAGCGAGGTCT
>CAMFSN010000056.1 GCA_945983015.1 uncultured Bacteroidales bacterium | reverse complement strand
GAAACTACCCTGAAGAAACTGCCGGAATGGATAAAGACTCCTATCAGAAGGAAGGATGTAGTATATACTGGTGATTTCGAGAACAATGCAGGCGACATCGAAATCATTAATTACAAGAGCCTTGCTTTATAATATTCTAGAAGCACGTATCACCTGTTCGCTGCAAGTGGCAGCCGACAGAGTAAGATCGGATTTGTATATTTTGTAGCTCTCGGCCTTTACGGTGCTATGCCTCAGGTGCCTTCAGAGCTGGTAGAATTGTAGAGATCAATAGCAGGTATATCCTATATCTGCTATTGCTTTACAGATATCTTCCCTTGAGGCCTCTCCTTCTACCAAGGCTTCTCCATTTTCGAGAGAAACGCTTACGGATTTTACGCCTTTGACGTTAAGGATGGCTTTTTCGACTGACTGCTTGCAATGATTGCAAGACATTCCTTTGATGTGATAAGTGTTCATAGAGCTATTGTTATCTTTAGTTTTTTTTCGAAATCGGGTAAGGATTAAAGCATTGAAGAGTAAGAGTAGGAGAGCGAGCCCTGAAATGAGGGAAAGCAGGGAGGGGGCGCTATGGCAAGCGGCTTCCTTTTGACTCAGTTCTCCGAGGAAGTTCACGATGTCGTGAAACTGGAGATAATCGACTATGCAGCCGAAAGTGATGGCTCCAAGTATTATGGAGGCCAGATAGAATACAAGGCTTTTCTTTCCCATCACTTTGTTCACTACCAGGATTGAAGCCAGATTGCAGGCTGGCCCAGCCATAAGCAGTACCAGCGCGGCACCTGGAGTCAGACCTTTGAGCATCAGGGCTACGGCGATGGGAATGCTGCCTGTGGCGCAGATGTACATAGGTATAGAGATGCACAGGACCAGGAGCATTGAAGCCCAGGTATTTCCTTGGAACACGGTAAACCATTCCTCAGGGACGAAAGCAGCGATAAGGGCAGCTACGACTATCCCTATGATGAGCCAGCGACCTATGTCTTGCATCATATCCACAAAGGCATAGTGTAGGGCATCCTTTAGCTTTGAGAAAAAGGATTTCTTATCCTGCGTCTTCAATTGGCTTTGACATAGGTTGTCAGTATCGCTTTCTTTATTGAATAAAGTGCTGAGCAATCCTCCAAACAAGGCCGAGACCAGAGCGGCGATGGGCCGTATGATGGCAAAGGGAAGTCCCATAAGGCCATAGGTTGCCAATATGCTATCTACGCCGGTTTGAGGAGTGGCTATAAGAAAGGACACTACTGCCGCTTTGGATGCACCTTCCTTGCGAAGGGACATTGCCGTAGGGATTACTCCGCAGGAGCAAAGGGGCAAGGGGATACCCAACAGGGTAGCATTCAGGACCGAATGGAAGTTGTTCTTTGAGAGGTATCTCCCATAAAATTGCGCCGGAATAAATGCGTGCAGGAGTCCCGCGAACAGGAATCCTAGCAGCAGGTACGGCGCCATATCCGCTATTATTTTAAAAAATTCTGCCATATCTTGGGACTCATTCCGCTTTCCTTTTTGAATTGGGCGCTGAAATGTGCAGGGCTGCTGAAGCCTAACTCCCAAGCTATCTCGCTGATGGACTTGTCCCCATAGCTGATCAATTCCTTAGCATATCTTTCCCCACTCATTCTCGCCCATTGGATTATGGCTAGGCGAATAGCCTCCACTTTAGTGGATTGGATGTCATCGATAAGCTCGAAACCCTCGTCTGACAACTCTTTCCTCAGTGCTTCCCTTTCCTTATAGGCCAATTCCCTCTCTATTTCGACCTGCCCCAGGACAATGTTTCTATATCCTATGCCAAGTTTGCCAAGTATTTTTTCCACTGTCCTGATGCAGCGTGGACAGACCATATTTTTAATATACAAGCTATTCATTTATCATCACTAGTCCGGAAGATCTTCCTTAGGAATCCAATATGTCCTGTAGGATATGCCGGAGCGAGATAACAAATATAATACTTTTCCTTCCATATTTTCGAATACGGCCTTGGCTGAGACCGTGGAACCGAAAAGCAGAAGATCTTCAGATACCATCTGGACATTGCTACGGTTGATGGAACTGTATTCCTTAGGCAGATTGACCACAAACTCATAGCTTACACTCAGATCTTCCGGATTGATATTGAAGAGGATGGCGCGGGAATAGCCCAGGTTCTTACCATTGTCGTAACATAAAATCCTGTCCGCAGAGATTACAGTGGCCGCGTGTAGTCCCCCGTTTGGCCAGCCGTAGCCGCTGCTTTCCTCATCGAGGGTGGTGTTTCCGTGAATTCCTACCCTATAGAGCACTTTCAGGCTTTGTCCTGATATTTTCCAAAGTTCGTTTATCCTGTTGAAGGTGATATAATAATCTCCATTCTCATCCATAACGACGGAATTGGCGTGAACATAATCATTGGCAAATTTCGCGGCATCGACGTAATCCACCTCCGAAGGATTCAATTCGGAAAAACAATCCCAGGAAAGCCGTATATTCCCATTCTTGTCACAGACATAGAAGCCATCTCCCCAAATATCGGTCATACTTGCACTCTCCCCTACAGGGAAGGGCTTTACGACATTCGATAGGATCAGATAATCTCCGTTTTCCAGAATGGAAAATTCGTGGTGAGGATATGGGACAAAAGATTCTGAGGGCTTGCGGTGGAATAATATATCCCTATTTATATCACAGACATACACGTCTGAAGCCAGGCGGTAGAAGTCTTCCGAGTCCTCTCCGTCGGCAAAGCCACACAGTACCGCGAATTGCCCCGACTTGCTGTCGAAATACGCGGTCCTGATACCCTCCCCGAAAGCTTGGTACCAGATGATTTTCCCTTCCAGATCGCAGATGGTCAGATATCCTGGACTTGCCGCATCCCATTGAAGCAGATAGCCTTCCGGCAAAACCCAATCCGGATCGACGTACTCCACTTCATAACGCGGAATATCCACAGGTAGGGAAGTAGTGGAAAAATCCAGACATTTCGACTCTGCCCCATTGTCTAAAATCACCTGAAGGGTGTATTGTGTTCTCTCCTCTAGAAAGTTCAGATGACAGCTTGTGCTTCCCGCCGCTGCCGACATCATCCGTGTGCTCTTCGCCAGGCTCCTGCCTTTCTCTGTAGGCCAATACTCAATTCTAAACGCACAGCTTTTCCTGAATACGAGCTCCACATCGGCCCTCAGCGCATTCTCTTGGGCCAAAACGCTGACAGAACTCACAGAGGAAGCGAAGTTCGCCTCCTTTTGGGAACATCCTTGCAGCGCCATAAACGCTGCAAGGATGCAAACACAAAACACGTTTCTTTTATATGAATTTTTGCTCATTTATTCCTGATATTCCACCTCAACGCTCTGGATATAGTAAGATAGACCGCCGGAAAGGGTGTTCCAGACTATTTCTATCTTTCCACTCGGCAGAGTACCATCGCTGAATGTGTATTTGGTCATTAGATTGCTCAGTGTCTCCTTCTCTCCGAACTGAACTCCATTTACAAGCACATACACCTCGGAATTGTCAATTTCGTCAGAATCGGAAGTGGCGATACTCACACTCTTAATCTGTCCTGAGATATCATCCGTCCAAAGATTCATCCCCTGTACGTGGAAGGCTGCGTTCGAATGCCAGCCGACACCGATTTGAAGACCCCAGGTTTTCCAATAATAGAGCGGTTCCCCAAAGCTCACATTCAAGTACCACTTGACTTCCCCTTCTACTGTAGGACCATCGTTTTTATACACTGGGCCCCCTGGGTTCTTGACTGGATCCTCAAGTCCGAAATCCGGAGAATGAAAGTTATGGGAACTTGTTTTGGTCTGCGTAGCCTCGTAACTAACAGTGCCTAGATCGACGATGCGGTTTCTGCTTAGATTAAAAGCTTTGGACGAAGATTTCTTTTTCCCGACCTCTCCATTTTTAAAGGTATCGATGGAAAGTCCTGCGCTGAAGTTGCAAGGCAGCACGGCGGCATAGTAGGTTTTCCCATTCTCAAAGTTCCCCTTGACACTTACGGAAAGGGATTGCTCTGAGGTAATGCTGGAGCTTTTATTAGCATAATCATACTCGAAGACACCTGCCAGGTATTCGCCTTCCGCATTTGAGGATATGCGCACTTCAGTGATGCCTTCTCCTTCTATGGTAAAGGCAAAGAGAGAAACGGCATTAAGGAAAGTAAGCTCGTTAGATTTGGAATTGGCAAAGGCTATATGAGCCTCAGGGTCGTAAGAGTTTTCTACGGCGTTCTGCTCCCTTTTGAGCCGGACACCTCTGACTTTGGCGTCTGAATAAAGGGCACGTTCCGCAGCAGAGGAAGGGTATATGGCGAAGTATTCCGTTCCTTTGAAATCTATCGAGTTGTCTATTTCGACAAAGTTGATGGAACTTTGCATTGTGGCAGTTTTTCCCTCGAATAATTTTTTTACTCCATCATCGTCAAAGACAGCGATGCTTTCAGTCCCGTCCCAATAGGACAGTTTGTTATCCAGAATTGTTTTCCCTGCAAGTTCAAGATTGGCCTTGAAAGTGAATTTGTCCTGTTCTATAAAGGATTCTTCTTTGCTACAGGAAAGCATAGCAAGGCTAAATGCCCCTGCGAGAATAAATAAACTCTTTCTCATAGCCATTCATTTTTACCATTCAAATTCTTCATATTTCCATTCTTCTATGGAACTTGCACTGACAGTGCCAGAACTCTGGCATAATACTGTCTGGGCGTTCACCGTAATTATAGTCATCTCAGGTGAGAGGTATGTGCTTTTAATCATAATTCAAAGTTTTATTCTTGATATACTACCTCTACTCCGCGAACGAAGTAACTAAGTCCTTCGGAAATAGAATTCCAGCAAATCTCTATCTTGCCGCTGAGAATCTGGCTCTCGGTAAAGGTGTAGGTGGTGAGATCGTTGATGAGTGCCTTGCGGGTTCCGAAATTCTCTCCTCCCACCTTGACATAGAGTTCGGCTTCTTTGACGTTATCCACGTCAGAGTAGGAAGTGGTGACGCTGACACTCTTAATTGAACCAGGAATATCCTCGGTGGAAAGAACGATGGATTTGACGTGCAAGTCGGTATTTGTGCTCCAACCGGCGCCGATTTGCAGGGCTCCCCAGGTTTTCCAAATATAGAACTCTTCGCCCATATCAACTGACAGATTCCATTTGAAGCCTTCTTTGGTAACTGCCGGGCCCTCGTGAGCGCCCAGTTCCGCGTCGATTTCGCCGTTTAGTCCGAAATCCGGAGAAGCAAAGGTATGGGTTGAGGTCTTCATTCCCTTTGGCTGAAGATATATCTGGAAGTAAGCTTCATTTGCAGGAATGTTATACTCGAGGCAAATTTCAGTTGCTGAAAGCGACCATACTGAGTAATCGGTAGTGAGACCATCCCAGTTACCCAGGAAGAGAGGGAAGGCATTGCCGCTGAGTTTGAGAGTAAGAGCATCTCCGTTCTCGATCAAAGACCAGGTCTCATCCCCGCTAAGTTCTACATTCACGGCATCTTCTGCTGCAGCATTATATGCTTTTCCGTCGGCTCCGAGATCAATCGTCACGCTGCCGTCTGCAAGGAAAGTGATTTGGTCGTCCACGCTGGTATCAGGAAGCGGAATTCCCCTGTTGCTGCTGATCCAGGCGTATTGGCCCGTAGGGTCGTCGTAGGCGCGTGAACCCCATTTCGATACCTGCCAAGTTCCGATAAAGAGCTTTTCATTGGCAGAGAGCGGACGCTGTATGCTTCCCAGGTCCAGGGTCTGTCCTGTACTTACGCTCTGCTCTGATTTGAGAGCCATTTCGTAGGTCTCTCCATTGACGGTGTAAAAGATGGTGAAGCCTTCGCTATATGTGCCTGGCAGGACTGCCACATAATAGTTTGCCCCTGCTTTGAATTCGCCTTCGAAGGCTGTGGCACTTACCTGACTTTGGGTGGAGCTGGCTGAGAGAGCAGGACTGCCGGAGTCAAAAGATACAGTAACTGCTCCTGCCAGGGTTTCTCCCGCAGTGGAGGATACTTTTACATTGCTGACTCCGCTGGCATCAGAGGCCAGGGAGAATTTGAGGAATGCGCACACCGGCTGGAATTGCATCTCCTCCGGATTTTCGCTTTTAGCCACGCTGACGTAAGGAAGCTGCTCAGCCTGAATTGTTTGATTCGTAGGGATGCTTGCACTGATGCTACCCTCAGAGAGTTTGGCGGTCTCGTCGTAAGGAACCAAGCCATAGAGAACAGATTCTTTGATGGCTTCTCCGGATATGATGGCCACTTCACCTATTCCTTGACTGCGGAAGAGATTGTTTTTCTTTGAGTCGAATATGCTTACTTTATCGGCTTTTTTCCAGCCAAATTCGTTACGAGCCTGAATATCAATCTTTTCGGCTGTAGCTGGGGTTTGTGGTGTGTCTGGAGTTTGTTCCTTTTTGCAGGCTGCCAATGAAAGCAAAGCCAATGCGAACAGTGAAAAGTAATAGTGTTTCATAATATTAATTATTATAGTTTTCTTTTATATGATACATAGTCAAACAGTCCATAGTTTTCGTGAGTCGGCTGGAAGTCTCCCATAAATTCCAGATTTTCTACGCTGACACTTATCAGGAATTTTATCTCAGGGCCATATCGCAGGTCTAACTCTTTGATTTTGACATCGTCTATAAGCCAAGTCATACGGTATTTCCCACCTACGACGTCCAGTTTGAGAACCAGAGTGTGCCAGCCTACCGAAATCGGGGTGTAGGTGGAATTAAAAGGCAGGTCTTGGCTTGTCATACAGGCTACCATCTCGTTCTCCGCCGCTCCGCAGGCCTTTCTGGCCGCAGCCTTGCCATAACCTATTTCAAAATCCATTTCGTGAGAATCATCGGCATAGATGAAAGCTCCGATACTGCATTTTTCGCCGGCCGCAATTTCGCTGACATAGGTTCTGAAAGTGTATATTCCTTCTCCGAAATTTTCCCTTATCGTATGGAGTTTGTTACGGTCCATCGAATTGGCATTGGTCCATATCTTGACGCAGCCGTTTTCCAGCTTGTAGCACTCTCCGGATGAAGGGTTATGAGTGTAGTAATACCAGCCGTTGATGTTATTCTCGAAGTCCCAGCGGATTTCTTCCCATTCCTCTTCTATGGATAGGACTATCATTTCTGAGCACTCGCCTGCACTCAGCTCCAATGCCGGCAGAAGCACAGTTCCGATTTTGTCCTCTCCTCTCATAAACTGAAGTTCAAGTCCCTGAGCATATTTGCCGGACAAGATGGAGAAATAATATGGGATTCCATTTGTAAAGAATTGGCCTTCAGATGGTTTAAGGTGTATGCAGGCGTCTGAAAGAGCCTTGGTATAGAGATTAAAGTCGTTAAGGTCAAGAGTCAAAGAGCCTTCCAGGGAGCGTCCGGAAGGGTCGGAAATGATAATCTCGCTTACTTCAGTCAAGGACTCGTTCAGACAAATTTGCATACGGGACATAAGGTCATCGAAGCAGAAAGAGTCGGATTCTGCTTTTGCTATGCTTAGATATTGGCATTCATCCACAGTTTTATAAGCCTTGATTTCGGCAGAAAGGCAGCTGTTTATGCCAATTTTCGAGATTGATGCCGAGGCATCGTATGGATATAAGGCCCAGTACTCGCTGTCCTCCTCTGCCTCTCCGCTTATCCTGGAGTCCTTGCTTGTGAAAGGGTAGTTTTTCCCCTTGGAGAAAAGAGAAAAGGTGAGGCCGTCGCCAAGCGGCACTTTGCCGGAAATTCCGAAGGAAAGCTCCTTTGTCACGCTTTCTTCAGGGAGAGAGTCCAGGACGTAAGCTTCCGCTTTGATGTAGTCGATTCGGCACTGGTAATCCTTTCTCGGAACGAAATCTCCGCCGGATGGATTATAGCCAAAAGAGCTGAAGATAGAAAAAGCCCTCTCCTTCGGCCCATAATCCAGAGAGATGGAGAACAAGTCCTGCTCGTCCAGAGTCCAGACCGCCTTATACTTTGAGTCTTTTTCCTTAAGCTTCAGGTGTAGATTATGCCAGCCCGGATAAATCGCGGAGTATGAAAGCGAATATGGCTTGGCACCGCTGCCCACGCAGAGTAAAAGCTCATCTGAGGAGAGTTCAAAGTCCTCTCTCAGTTGCTGAAGCCCGTAAGAGACAGAGAAACTCAGCTCCGCTCCCCCTTCGCTGCGAAGCCCGCAATCAAAGGAAAGTTGATCCCCGGCTTGGATATTCGGGATATAAACTCTCCATTCATAATCTCCGGAAAGGAAGTCGCCCCTAAGGGATTCGATACTGGAGAGATCTTTTCTGTCAGCTCTGCTATTAAGGAAAAGGTTTCCATTATCCAAGGAATAGGACAGGTCTTCGGAATTGGAGGAAAACTTGAAATCCGACATCTCCTCGAAATCCCAAATCGAAAAAAATTCCTTTCCCGTCGCCTGCTCCTCCTTTTGGGAAGGCAAGACTTGAGGAGTACAGGCGTACGCCATCAGGGCGATGCCTGCATATATGGAGCAGATATTTATCATTCCGTTTCTCATTTTACGTAATCTCTAGCGGATGCCAATGTCGGATTCATCTTCACTTCTCTGTATGGGATAGGCATATACATTCTCAAATCCTTATCCGTAAAGGAATCTGGGGCCGGATATGCTGCCCAGGACCCGTCGTAATATCCGCTCTGTTTAGATTCATTCACTTCCTTCCAGGCATACTTTTTCGCTATGGTGCTTACGTATTCCTGCATCCTGTCTTTCCATAAACCCATTCTGATAAGGTCCGGACGGCGTAAACACTCCAAATTAAGTTCGTACATCCTCTCGTCGCAGATGGCATTGCGCAGGGCGGCCTTATCCGGATAATCTGAAAGTGTCAAATTATGCTCCGAATTTTGGAAAGCTCTTTCCCTGACGCGATTAATCAGACTCAGGGCCTCCTCACAAGGGCCATTCAACTCGTTTAACACTTCAGCCTTACAAAGTATTATGTCAGACAGACGTAAGAGTGGCAGATTGTTAGGAGTTTCGTAAATATACTTCCAAGTGTTAAGGAACTTATATTTCTGGGTAAAGGTCTCTGTCATTTCCACCACCTCGGTATAGGTCTTACCTCCGTAGGTGTGATTGTTAGGAATGCTTCCGCTTTGGGAAATGTTTTCAGGCGCCTTATAGAAGGTTTTGTCAGGGTTATAGACATCTTCGTATTGAACGACCTGAAGTACCGTCAGACGTTCATCTTTAGGGTCGAACTTCCAGGTCATCTCCAAAGGCTGATACATATTTCCCCAACCCATATCGTATGCCCAGCTGGTAAACTGCAGTCCGAGATCCCAAGAGCCGGAGATGATTTTACCGCTGGCCTTTATGGCGAAAATCAATTCGTTGTTATAAAGGCATTCTTCCCTGGTAGGATCAAATACATCCCAGACACAAGGCTGAAGTGAATAGACGGAGCCTTCAAGAGAAAGCACGTTGTTTATCTCCGAAAGCGCATATTCCCAATAATCCTGCTCGTTCGGGTCGTCATTCTGTCTGGCTCTTCCGGCCTGTCTCATATACAGCCTTGCGAGATAGCCGCAGGCGGCAGCCCAGGTAGGTCTCTGAGCATCGTCCTTGGAGGCATAGGCTTTCGGCAGATAGTCTTTGGCATTGAAAAGGTCATTTTCTATGCAATACTCAATTTCCTCCAGACTTGCCAGAGGCAACTTGTCTGTAGGACTCACTCTGCTGTCAGTAACGAGAGGAACTCTATAAAATACGTCGCTGAGATTATAGTAGGCAAAGGCTCTCATAAAATAGGCTTCTCCCAGCATCTGCTTTTTGCTCAGTCCATTTCGGAAGAGATTGTCAGACATTTCGGGCACCCTGTCTATGACTATATTTGCACGGGAAGCGATCTGATAAAGGTGATTCCAGGCTACCAGGGTTCTATTGTCATTGTATATGGAGTTGTCGTTCATAACTTC
>CAMFSN010000055.1 GCA_945983015.1 uncultured Bacteroidales bacterium | reverse complement strand
TCCTCAACCTTGATGTCGTGCTTGAACTCACCGTGAACTGAGTCATACTTAAGCATGTAAGCGAGATAATCAGCATCGAGAAGGTCGTTGATACCAACTACCTGGATGTCGTTAGCAAAGTTTTCAACTGCTGCACGGAAGACCATACGTCCGATACGGCCAAATCCGTTAATACCAAGTCTAATCATTTTTTATAAGTGTATAAATAAGTTTATCCTTTATGCCTTTTTTCAAAAGGCGTGCAAAATTAAGAAAATCTTGAGAAAAAACAAAGTTTTAGTATTTTTGTACAATATCAGAAAAAGTTATGAGAATTTTAATCACCAATGACGACGGCTATCAGGCAAAAGGCATAGCCATTCTGGTCAAAATAATGAAACAATTCGGAGAAGTGACAGTGGTGGCACCCAAGCAGCACCAGTCCGGAATGTCTATGGCGGTATCCCTGGGCTACAAGCCCATAGCAGTAAAGGATTTGGGCGAAGTGGACGGGGTACATTGGCATTATGTGGATGGAACTCCAGCCAGTGCAGCCAAATACGCGGTGGACGTTCTGATGGCAGAGCAGAAGCCGGACTTGGCATTGAGTGGAATCAATCACGGCTCGAACGCTTCGACGGCGATGTGGTACAGCGGAACGATAGGTGCAGCCAGAGAAGCCGCTTTTGCAGGGATACCGGCGATAGGGGTCTCCTTAGACAATATGCACAGGGATGCGGATTTCTCGGTGGTAGAGCAGTTGCTGCCAGGGATAATCGAGAGATTATTGGCATCGATGCCGAAGACGGGAACGCCCCTGTACAATATCAATTTCCCCGACCTACCGGCAGAGCAGATAAAGGGGGTTAAGGTCTGCACCCAGGGCGTGGAAAGCTGGGTGAATGAGTTTGTGAAGCCTGAGAGTCTGGGACTTAGGGCCGACGTGGAGTTGGAAGAAGGGGAGGAAGTGTTCTATATGGCGGGGGATGTCAGACCTGATCCGAAGAACGACGGAAATACTGACAACTGGGCTAACGAGAATGCCTACATAGCCATTACCCCTCAGAGCCTGGATAATACCGATATGCTTGAATACGAAAGACTTAAAAAGATTTGGGAATGAAATACTTTCTAGTGGCAGGGGAGGCGTCGGGTGATCTTCACGCCTCAAATCTGATGAAAGGTCTGAAGGCTGAAGACCCGAAGGCAGAGTTTCGCTATTGGGGAGGGGATATGATGGCCTCTGTCGCTCCAGGTCTTTTACATCATTATAAGGAAGGGGCAGTGATGGGGCTCAGCGAGGTGCTTTCCAAGGCTGGAACCCTGCTTAACAACCTGAAACAGTGTAAGAAAGACATCCTGGATTTCGCTCCGGACGTGCTTATTCTGATAGATTACCCTGGCTTTAACCTTAAGCTTGCCAAGTTCGCTCACAAGGCGGGGCTGAAGGTTTTCTATTACATAGCCCCTAAGACCTGGGCATCCAGAGCCGGACGAAACCGACTTCTCAAACGCTATGTGGATATGCTATACATAGTGTTCCCTTTCGAGATTCCATATTTCAAGCGGAAAGGGATACCATTCGTTTATAAGGGGAACCCTCTGGTGGAAGCTGTAGAACAGTCTGATTATCATAGGCTTATACCTGAGCCTTATGTGGCTGTGCTCCCAGGTTCCAGGAAAAACGAGATAGATAGGACCCTGCCTCTTTGTATGGAGCTTGCAGATAGGATGCACGCTGACCCACGTTACAGAGACATCCGTTTCCTGGTCGCGGGCGCGCCTGCCAGAAGCTCTGAAGACTATGCCCCATATCTTCAAGGCAGAGATTATGTCCAGCTCGTATTCGGGCAGACTTATTCTATTCTTAAGTATGCCAATGCGGCTGTAGTGAATTCCGGAACGGCCTCTCTGGAGGCAGCCCTGATAGGTACTCCGCAGATGGTATGCTGGTCCACTTCTCCATTTACCGCCTTTGTGGCCAGATACATACTCAGGGTGATGGACAAGATTAAATTCGTCAGTCTGGGAAATCTTATTCTCGATAGGGCTGTCTTCAAGGAATTCATTCAGGAGGACTTTAATCTTCAGAACATCAGCGAGGAGATGGACAGGATCCTCCAGGACGACAGTTACAGGAACTCAATGCTCGAAGGCTACTCCCAGATAAAAGAAGCTCTGGGAGCATCGAACGCTTCCAGAGCCTTTGCTGCAGATATGATGAAAAGGCTAAGCTAATTCACCACAATCTTCTGTCTGATGGTATAGGTTTTGGAATCTGAAGTCTTCACTGTAGCCACTATCTCGTGAGTTCCTGCAGTTAAAGGACTTACGCTTATATGGTTCTGACTTGCCCCATCGAAAGTCCAGCTGAAGGATTCGATTTTGCTTGAGCCCGGAATCACTTCCAGGATGAAGCTGTCCCCCACTGAGTAGCTCTCTGCTAAGTGTATGTACGGCACATCCGTCACCGAAATGCCGTAGGTAAAGGTGGAGAACTCCTCCATACAGTACACTGTATGCCAACTCTCTCCTTCTTTGTATTGGGCTACAACCTTGTCTCCTGGAGCGTATTCAGAATTTATATTGCAGGAAGCGCTGCTTAGTGCGGTCAATTCATAAGGTTCCAGGCTCAGGGTGTATTCGCTGCTAATGACCTCCTTCAAATCACCTTTGTAATTCACCAGGGCGATTCTGATGGCTCCATCATAGTCTCTATAGGTATCGGCGTTGAAGAAAGGGCCTGCCTTAAGTTTGAAAGATTTGCTCTCCAGACTTCCGCTGCTGATAGTAAGTCCCTTGTATCCTGGAAATTGAGACTCCTGGATGAAATAGATAGGACCTCCGTTGTTCTTGCTGCTGGAAGTCTTGTCTGGAACCACCCCTACAGCTATGGACTGATATTCATCGAAGGTACTGTCGGAAGGGATATTCAGTTTGAGAGTGAAGTAACCGTTCAGCTGTCCGTCCCAGCCCCAGTTGATATGGATGTAGTCCCTAGAGTCATATCCGTCGCAGAGGAACTGGTGTCCTCCGTCACTGGAATCCACTCCGCCATAAGGTACTACGTGCCCCGCATCTATCTCAGATTTGATGAGTCTCAGAAACTCCGCGTCGGAGCAAGTGTGGCGGTAGACGACCTTAGCCTCGCCGCTATATCCGAAATGCTCGTAAAGGACTCCTGAGATGTCCTCGCCAACTGCTCCAGTGCCTGTATTGTAGTTATATTCGCAGTGAATGGCAGCGCCGAGATCGAGCATCAGCTGGGCTACGGCGTTCTTCTGGCTTGAAGTGGCAGTAAGATTATATGTCAGAGGCATAAGGCTGTAGTCGTAGTGGTGATCGTCTATACTGAAGGCATCCACGGTAATTTTAACTCTGTAATCACTGGTGTAGCTGTAACCTCCTACCGTACCCTTGCCATGTTCCGGCCACTCATAATAGCGGCAGAGTATAGCCATCGTCGTGGCCACACATCCGGTTACGGCAGTGTATTTCTTTCCGTTTTCACTTACCTGAGGGCAATTCAGATTGTAAGGGGATTCCTGACCCCAGTTTGCGGTCTTGTTCAGAACCCCGCTGCTGCTCTTCGTACGCAGTCCCGCCATTTTCCAATTGGCCTTCATAGTCTGGTCCGCCGTCAGGCCGAGTTCTCTGGCCTCTTTAATCTCACGGTCATACACGCCCAGGAAGTACTTGGCCTGTGGAGGAACTTGCTTCAGGTCGATGGAACCCTCGTCGCTGTATCCGATGATAGGCGTGGCACTGTCTTCTGCGGAGATGATGACCCAGCCTCCGTCGGCAGAGTTAACGAAGTACATAGTCCCTTCAGAATTGAGGCTAAGGCTCAGATTGTCAGTCCCGAACCATCTGGAAGCTATGCTTTTAACCTGATCTTCGCCTACGAAATCCGCTCTGCAGATTCCTGAAACGGCGAGTAATATGCTGATGCTAAGTATAAGTTTTTTCATTTCGATGAACTATTTCGTAATGATGTAAGCATAGGAATTGGCCTCGTCCACAAGGTAATAGAGTCCGTCTTTTACTTGGGCTACGCTCAGGGAGATGCTTCCGTCGGCACAGATTCCGTTCAAGCCCCAGGTCTCCAGGGTGGCGCTCAGGGTCTCGCCGGCACTAAGGCTGGCAGAGCTCAGTTCCAGAGAGAAATAAAGTCCCTTAGGAAAATCCAGCACCTTGTAAAAAGCCTTCAGAGTGCTGCCGGAAGTAAGGAATTGCGAGTTAAGGGTGTCGAAAAGGAAGACATCTTCAGCCGCCTCTCCCTTCAGTTTGTAGATCCCCACTTCAGTCTTGTCGGTGAAAGCAATGGAGCTTTCGTCGCCTTTGGGCTCATTAATACTTGGATTCAACTCGCAGGCAGCGAGCAGAATACAAGTGGAAAATAGTAGAGTTAGTTGTATCTTATTCATTGTTTTAGTTGAATTATCTTCCAAAATTATGAATTTTTTTCGTAAATTTGGGGTTTACTAGACGAAATAAGAAGAATTGTATTATGAAGAAAACAGTAGTATTACTAGCAACTATCCTCGCGTTTGGCCTAAGTGCACAGGCTCAGAAAGCAAACATTGAATTCCCTGAATATAAGTTCACTACAATTAAAGAAAATCCTATTACTACAGTAAAGAACCAGCACAGAAGCGGAACCTGCTGGGCATATTCCACAATAGGATTTGTGGAGAGTGAGGTCATCCGCATCAATAACATCACAGACCCTGCTCTCTATCCTGATTTCTCAGAATTTTTCGTGGTGAGTCACTCCTATTCCGACAGGGCCGACAAGTTCGTTATGCTCGACGGTAACCTTACTTTCTCCGCCGGTTCTCAGGGCGAGGACGTGCTGGACGTAATCCGTCTCTATGGTCTGGTTCCTCAGGAGGCTATGACAGGTATGAACTATGGAAGCGAACTTCCTGTACAGGGAGAACTCGACGCAGTGCTCAGGGCTTACGTGGAGGCTGTGGTAAAAAATCCTAACAAGACCCTTACTACTGCCTGGAAGAGAGGCTATCAGGCTATTCTGGACGAATACCTCGGAGAATATCCTCAGAGCTTTGTGGTAGATGGCATCGAATATACTCCTGAGAGCTATAGGGATGCATTGAACTTTAATCCTGACGATTATGTAACTCTCACCTCTTTTACCCATCATCCTTTCTATACCTACTTCCCATTCGAAGTGGCTGACAACTGGCGTTGGGATCAGTTCTACAATGTCCCTATCGACGAGTTTATGAGCATTCTCGACTATGCCCTCGAAAATGGCTACACCATCGCCTGGGGAAGTGACGTGAGCGAGCCTGGCTTTACCCGCGACGGACTGGCTATCCTGGTGGATGTTAAGGCTACTAACACCAGTGGCTCAGATCAGGAGCGTTGGGTAGGAAAGTCAGAGGACAAGACCTCTAAGAAAAATGCCTCGAAGAAGGCAAACTCTAAGACAAACCCTATCGTCGAGCAGCAGCCTACGCAGGAGAGCCGTCAGGAAGGTTTTATGAACAAGACCATTACCGACGACCACGGTATGCAGATCTACGGAATCGCCACTGACCAGTGGGGTGGCAAGTATTATATGGTTAAGAACTCCTGGGGAGATGCCGGCAAATATAAAGGCATCTGGTATGCCTCCGAGGCTTTCGTTAAGGGGCAGTCCCTGGATATCTGCATTCATAAGAGTGCCCTTCCGAAAGAATTTGTCGAGCAGCATCCTAATGTTCTCAGGTAATGTCTTTGAAGAAATATATTCCTGATTTTATCACCACACTTAATCTTGCCTGCGGCATCACGGGTGTGGTGTTTTCTTTTGGCCCTCATCCTCACTGGGCTTTCTACTGTATGCTTGCAGCCGCCGTCTTTGATTTCTGCGATGGCTTCGCTGCCCGTTTATTGAAGGCTTATTCCCCTATGGGAAAGGAACTTGACAGTCTGTGTGACGTGGTGAGTTTCGGAGTGCTCCCTTCAGTTATGATGTATAATAATATGAAGGTCTTCGCTTGGGGAGCCGAGAATTTCTGGGCCTTCCTTCCGTTGCTGCTGAGCATCGGGGTGGCATTGAGATTGGCCAAGTTCAATGTGGACGAAAGGCAGCACGAGAGCTTTTTGGGCCTTGCCAGTCCGGTGGCTGCACTGCTCTGCGCATCCCTTTGCTATTATGTGGAGTTCGAGCCGAACTCCCTTTTGGGAGCCTTATGTGCCAATTCCCTCTTCCTGCCTTCTCTTAGCCTTCTGCTCTGCATCCTTATGCTTTGCGAAATGCCAATGTTCTCTTTCAAATTCTCCAAGGATCAGCCTAAGAGTTTGAATTTGAAGAGATTGATGTTCGTTTTGGACATAGTGGTGATAGCTCTGGGGGTTCTGCTACTGAGGACCAATTGGGCTTTGATAGTTATCCTCTCCTGTCTTCTGTACATTATTAAAAACATCATTTTTTTATTACCTTTGCGCCGCTAATGAAAAGACTTGTACTCATATCATTTCTGATTCTGCCAATTCTGCTTGCGGCGTGTAGGGATTTGTCTTCATCTTCCCCTTCTTCCGAGACCTCCTCGAGAGAGGGTTCTATCGTGGTTTTCGGTGGAGCCAGGGAGGTGGATGCCTTGAGCGGCTACCTGCTGACCTGTGACAGTTTTGACAACGTCAGTGGAAAGCCGGAACCGGATGGATTGCCGGATTTTGCGGGAGAAGTGATAGACAGGGTTTTGCTGATGCCTGGAGAGACTGTGGATTCGCTGAATCTGATAAAGAAAGTGTGTCAGGATACATTGGCCTACATTCCTGTGGGAGTGGATCTCAGGCCGGTGTCAAAAGCTCGGGCAAAGTATTTTCTTATGCCTTCGGATACCCTTTCTTCCTCTTGTCAGGCTTTGGGAGAGGAATGTTTTAGGATTCTCAGGTTTAGAAATGCATTTACCCATAGGATAGCATACCCTCAACTTAAGTCTTACGTGGCTATGAGCGATGAGGATGGTAATTTTGTGATAATTGATTCAAATGTCGGAATTCTTTCAGAGTAGTATAGGAGCAGAAGAATTGGAGAAGATGCCTTTGAAGTCTTTTCCTGGCACCATAGAAGTAATAGACAAATTCAATTTCCGTTATACGGCTGCGATAGCCTATCTTATGACACAGAAGGTCATAGGTTTCGATACGGAGACCAGACCTTCTTTCGAGGCTCATCACTATCACCACGACGTGGCCTTGCTTCAGCTTTCCGGAGAGGACAAGGCTTTTCTTTTCAGACTTAACAGTCTCGGCTTGAGGAAGGGTTTGAGAAATATATTGGCCAATCCCAGGATATTGAAGGTAGGAGCTGCGGTCAAGGATGATATCAGAGCCCTTCAGAGTCTGGCTCCTTTCAAGGCTGCCTCTTTCGTGGATCTGCAGAGGATAGTTTGGGAGTGGGGAATCAAGGATAAAAGCGTGAAGAAGATGAGCGCCCTTATTCTGGGTTTCAGAATATCTAAGACTCAGCAGCTTTCGAATTGGGAGGCAGATAGCCTTTCTTCTGCCCAGAGGCTCTACGCCGCTACCGATGCCTGGGTTTGTAGAGAGATGTATTACAAGTTGTTAAACAGTCCTAAAAATCCATTGATATTCGATGAGCAAACTAATACTAAAGAAGGGTAGGGGAGATTCTTTGCTGAGATTTCATCCCTGGGTGTTTTCAGGAGCTATAGCTCAGGTGCTAGGCAGTCCCGCAGAAGGGGATCTGGTATCGGTCTGGTCGGCGGAAGGCGACTTGCTGGGCTGTGGTCACTACCAGATAGGCTCGATCGCCGTCCGCATCCTCGCCTTTGGGGAAGAGAGTTTGGGAGAGGGCTTTTGGGAGCAGTCTATTCGCTCCGCTTATGAGCTCAGGGAGAAGATGGGATTGGCCTACAATGATAAGACGAACTGTTACAGGCTGGTGCACGGCGAGGGGGATATGCTGCCAGGGCTCATTATCGATTACTATGACGGAGTGTGCGTGCTGCAGGCTCATAGTGTGGGGATGTTCCGCAGTAAAAGACAGATTTGCGCAGCTTTGCAGAAGGTCTACGGGGATAGGCTGAAGGCGGTATATGATAAGAGCTCCGGAACGGCTCCTTTTAAGGCAGGGCTCGAACTGGTGGATGGATATGTCTATAAGTCAGAAGGTTTTGACTCTGACGAGGCAGTGGTGCTCGAAAATGGGAACAAGTTCTGGGTGAATTGGAATGAGGGTCAAAAGACTGGCTTTTTCCTGGATCAAAGGGAAAACAGGGCTCTGGTGGGAAGATACGCGGCAGGTCGCAGGGTGCTGAATCTCTTTTGTTATACCGGTGGCTTTTCTATCTATGCCTTGAAGGGTGGAGCTGATAGTGTGGAGTCAGTGGATTCTTCGGCGAGAGCTATGGCCTTGGTAGATAGAAATGTGGAACTCAATGCTTTCACTAATCACATCTCTCATACCTGTGACGCCATAGAGTTTTTGTCGAAGGTGCCCCAAGACAAATTTGATATGATTATAGTGGACCCGCCTGCCTTTGCCAAGCATCGCGGGGCCTTGAAGAATGCCTTGAGGGCTTACCAGAGGCTTAACGCTGCGGCCATAGCCAAGGTGGCTCCAGGAGGTATTATCTTCACTTTTTCTTGTTCACAAGTAGTTGACAAAGAGGCTTTTGCCCTGGCAGTGTTCAGTGCGGCCGCTCAGGTGGGAAGAAGAGTCCGCATCGTGGACAGGCTTAATCAGCCGGCAGATCACGCAGTGAATATCTTCCACCCTGAAGGCGAGTACCTGAAGGGCCTGATGCTCTACGTGGAGTAGTTGATCGTCCTGCCTTTGTTCTCCCCGGCTCCTCTTCATGGCCGACTCGATCTGCCATCTTATCCTCGGTCATGCTCGGCTAGACTTATAAGGGATAGATTCCCATCTGAACGAAGTCAATGAGGTCTTGTGGATTGATTTTTATCTGCAGACCTCTTTTTCCTGCGCTAATGTAGATGTAGTCATAGAGCAGAGCTGACTCGTGAATGAATGTGGGAAATGCTTTTTTCATAGCTATGGGGCAGCAGCCTCCTCTGATGTAGCCCGTGGTGGGTAGGAGTTCCTTCATCTTCAGCATCTCACAGTTTTTATTTCCGGAGATTCTGGCAGCCACTTTCAGGTCCACTTCCATATCGCCAGGGATGACACATACGAATTCTCCGTTCTTGTCACCTCTGAGTACCAGGGTTTTGAATACCTGTTCTATGGGTTCCTTAAGTTCTGCCGCCACGTGCTCGGCACTTAGATCCTCTTCACTGTATGCGTAGGGGATCAGACTGTAACTGACCCCTGCTGCATCCAGTAGTCTTGCTGCATTAGTCTTTTCTGCTTTCATCTTCCGAGGCTTTTTTATCGGCTGCTTTCAGAGCTGCCTCATCGTGATTCTTGTCTTCCAGAGTAGGGGCCGTATCCTTGTAGAGGAAACGACGAATCTTCTGGGTGGCAGTTTTGATGAAAGGCTCTTTCATAATCTGTACCTCACTGATTTTCGAACTGGAGGATACCTTGGAGTTAACTATGTTAAGAATTTTATTCTTAAAGTTGTTAAGGTCGTTTACTACTCCGTCGCTGAGTTCTATGAGGGCTATCAGGGTCTTGTTCCTCTGGATTACTATGGCTTCGGCTATGCCTTCCTGATCTTTGATCACCTTCTCTATTTCTTCAGGATAGATGTTCTCTCCTGAAGGGCCGAGGATCATATTGTTAAGGCGTCCTTTGATTCTGAAACGGCCTTTTTCGTCAAGTGTGGCTAAGTCGTTGGTTCTGAACCAACCATCCTCGGTGAAGGCAGCCTTGGTTCTCTCCGGATCCTTGTAGTAGCCAAGCATTACGCTTGGACCTTTGGCTATGATTTCTCCTTCGCCTGTGTTAGGATTTACATCCAGGAGTCGGAGTTGCATATTAGTGAAGGAGTGCCCGATTCCGCCAGGAATGGTGTTATTGTATGCGCAGCCGGCCAGAAGTGGAGCAGTTTCAGTCAGTCCGTAGCCTATATAGTAAGGAAACTTGGCCTTGTGAAGGAAGTTCTCCACCGTGATGTCAAGCGGGGCACCTCCGATTCCGAAGAACCTTAGCCTGCCTCCGAAGTAGCGCAATATCTCTTTTCCAGCCATACGGCTGAAGGTCCTGTTCATATGCTTGTTCATCCAAGACAGGGTGCGGCTCTTCTTAACCTTAGGAAGCACTACTCCCTTGTACACCTTTTCGATGATTAGTGGCA
>CAMFSN010000054.1 GCA_945983015.1 uncultured Bacteroidales bacterium | reverse complement strand
GCACTTTGTAGGAGGCTATGCTTCCGCTTGAGTAGCTGACAATCTCATCGTAGGAAATGTCATCATCAGTCATCAGGGTTCCGGAAGAGACAAAGGCTCCGCACACCTGTTCCAGGGCACTGCGGAAACATTGGTGACGGGCATCTTCTTCATTCTGTCCTCTTGCGCTGACAACTACTTCCACTGAATTTCCTTTCGGCTTGGCAGCAAAACTGTCAAAGCAAAAAGAGAGGATTAAAATGCAGGGGAGAAGGAATTTAATTACTCTATTCATCGATTTTTTCTATTTGC
This sequence comes from uncultured Bacteroidales bacterium, assembly GCA_945983015.1. Lineage (GTDB taxonomy): Bacteria > Bacteroidota > Bacteroidia > Bacteroidales > UBA932 > Cryptobacteroides. The sequence continues at coordinate 10,032 of CAMFSN010000054.1, read as the reverse complement.
TTTACACTCCAATCATCCTTTGCAAAGCCTTTGACTTGAGTGCATAGTTCCTTTATTCTCGGGTAATCCATTGCCGAAAGACACAGTACGAGATTACCGCAGAGGTATTGGGTGGATGGTGCTATTTTAGCACAAAGAAGCAGGAAAGGAAGGGCTTTTTCCGGCTGTCCGGAAAGTCTATAAGCCCCTGCAATCAGATTCAGGGCGCGGGTACTTATACCGTCAATGTCAATAGACTCGCTAAGCGCTTCTATCGCCCCTTGGAAATCACTTTGGGAATAGGCCTGCGCAGCTTTGTCGTAGAGAGGCTCGTAACTTGATTTACGCATAAGACGCGGGTTGAGACCTCCCGGGAAAGCGAGTATCGTTTCACAGACTGTAGGGCCTTCCGGCAGTGGAGTCCTGCAATTTTTGGCACAGAAGGCGAGTACATCTTCCCAAAGACTGTCTCCAAGCGAGGCTTCCCATTTGGAGTAATATTCTTCCTTGGCGCTCAGCGGAGCTATGGTCATAAGCTCGCAGTATGCGAACTGACGAAAAGGACCTTCAAGCTCAACACTGACTATTTCTTCCGTTTCTTCAGAGAAAAGGGACTGCGAAAAGGCATCCTCAGTTGTGCGAGCTCTTCTCACCTCGGCAGGTGCGCTGGCATTGCCGGAGAGAAAATCCCTTTCAAAAGAGAAATATCTTTCCAAGGAAGAATCGTGACTGTACCAGAGGGCGGCATTGTCGGCGTTGCTGTTGCGCGCATAGCTCATCGCAAGCATCGAAGGCAGATCCCCCGGATTTTTGTAGCTTGCAGACAGCATATTGTAGTCTTTCTTTTTGCAGACCCAGCGCCGCCAGGTTTTTTGCCCGTCGGAACTTTGCTGAGGCTGAAAGCCCACCACATCGGCGTTGTAGTGTAGTGCCGTGGCATCCGCAAAGATCTGGAAATATCTGTTGTCCAGACCGTTCTGCTCTGCCCAGTCCTTGAAAATTATGTAGGTGCCAATCACGTCAAGCGCAGCCAGGCGTGAGCGGCGTTCTCCGATATTCTGATTTCTTGAAGATACGGCCTGAGATCTGTTGTGCTCTTCCACCACATACTCGGAGGAGTTTTCACTGATATAGTAGCTAACATCCCCCTTTACATAACGGCACTGCTCTCCCCCTTGCGGGAGAGGGCAGTACAGTAATGCGGTAAGAGCCAATAAACTAAAGATCCTCATCGTCTCCGGATACTACAATAGTGCCTCTTGTTGTCTTCTGAGCTTCCTTTTTCTCTGCTCCTGCGGTAGAAGTGTTTTTCTTGGAATCACTGTTCAATCTCTCCTTGAGCGCAGCGGCATTCTTTGCATTCTGATAAGTATAAGCCACAACATAGCCTGCAACCTGAGTTTTGGAAACAGGGTGGGTGGTGCGGAAACTGCGAACCTGCTCGGTTGCAATGTTGACAGTGGTCTCCTTGGCCTGTACAGCCTGCTCCCATTTCTGGCGAGAGAAGTAGGCGTTGCTGCCGTCAGCGTATTCCTCGAGTTTCTCGACGTTCTCCTGGCTTTCCTGTGCAACCAGATCTTCAGCAATGAAGTTCTTGATATTGTTCACAGCCTGGAGGCGTGCCTGCTCGCTTGCGCGTGAAACTGCAGCTGACTGGCGTGTGCCGGTCTCCCTGACTTCCTGCTGGCCAAAGCCGTAAATTACCATATTGCCCTGTTCATCGTAGCTTACCCAAGTGCCAAGCTTGTAAAGCAGCTCCTGCTCGGACATATTGAGAATCTGCTGACGAGATGATTTGCCGGACTTCACAGGGATAGCGTCGATGTCTCCGTTCTTCATCGCACGTGCAAAGGTCTGGAATTCAGGGGAGTATTTGATGCAGACAGCCACCTGGTAGTCATTGTTTCCACTTTCGCCTTCGGCGGTGCGGACAATTGCGCAACCCTCGAGCATACCGGCTACCAGGGAACGGATGGTTTGATTGAAATTCTGTTCATAGACTGCTTTCTTCTTGCTTTGGTTCATCTTGGCAATTTCATCATCTGATACGCCAAGAGCTTCAAGAGCCTTGTCGAGAGATTTATCTGCAATCTTTGCAGCCTTCTGGAGCATAGTAGCCTTTTGCTTGGCATCAGGGTCCTCACCTTCGATAATGTCCTCCAGCAAGGTGAAGCCACGACCTGAGGATATCTGTTCTCCGGCAAGCCTGAGAATATTCATCTTTGCGGTCAGCTCGGCGATATTGAATGCCACGTTGCGGGAGTTGATGAAACCGGACATGTTGGACGGTCTTGCGGTGGTGGCGGAGCCAATCATATAGATAGAGCCGTCATCGTTGATCCCTCCCAGCACAAGCCCTTTCTTTGCGAGCGAGTTGTTCATACTTTTCGTAAGAGCCTCAACAGGGAATTCCAATAACTCGTTTTCAACTTCCTGAGTTTCCTGAACTGCAGAAGATTGAGCAAGGTCTGCCGGTTCCTGGGCAAAAAGTGCTCCGGATGCCACGAGCATCACAGAGACAGCTAAAATCATACGTTTCATAATAATAATTATTGAATTTGTTTCATCGTTGCGTAATAATAGACGGAGCCGTCTTCAGAGTACCAGCCGCAGAGGGGTGTAATCTGGTTGATTGTACCTACTACACTCTCCTTGATTACCTCGGTGTAGTTTTGTGAGGCTTCGACTTTATGGCCTTCTGGTCCATCCTGTACATTTTCCGAGAATACCAGTTCGGTGTAGGAGCTGATGGTGGAGCCATTGACAAAAGAGAGCATATCCCTTTTTGCTTTCGTACTTCCCACAGTGCGGCACTGAGTCTCGGTTTTGGTCCCCTTGGAAGTTACCACCTGCACTGTTGATACTGCAATCAGGTAGTCCTGCCCACGATAATTGAACACATCAACTCCACCTTCCTTGATGTGGGATTTGGTCTGGATGTATTTCTCAAGAGGTTTGAAATCCTGCGCCATTACCTGGAAAGGCAGGATCATCAATAAGAATAATATTAGTTGTTTTAATCGCACCATTGCCAAATATAAGAATTTTATTTTAATTCTGTGCAAATACTTGAATTATTGACAAATTGCAATAATACAAAATGCCCGCACAGACAGGACTGCACGGGCATAATATAAGAGAAAACTGTATTAGTTCTTGCTAACTTTCAGAGTCAGATTCTTCGAGTCGAATACAAAGGTGTAGTTACCGGATTCGGTCATCTTCCATTTACGCTCGTGACCTCCCACGTTCTCGAAAAGCACAGGGGTCTCAACTCCGTAGGTGCTCTCCGCCCACCACCAGGTGCCACTGTTATCGAGCTGGGCATTGTACCACTCTCCGTTCCAGAAATCACTGGTAGTGTTTACTCCGCAGATCTTGAAGGTGCCGTCCCAGTTCTCGGTATTCACGTCCACATCTACGGTCCAGGTGGCCACTCCGTTTACGGCAGTCGCCTTAGGGGCCTGGTCGCTCCACAGGCCATTGATTCCCACAAGGTAAAAATCCTGGCCCTGACTTAGCTCTATGCTCATAGTCATATCCTTCAGGTTCAGGGTGATATCGTAGTACTTATGATTGTAGGAACCCTTGACCATCCATTTGTAATCTACCCAGCCGTTAGCGTAGTCGATAGCTCCGACTTGGCCTACCAGTCTGGCTGCAAGGGTCTTCTTCAATACGTCCTTCTTAGAGTTTCCATTCTCGTAATACTCCTCACCCATAGCGATTTCGTAGGTCTTATCGTTATCTGGCTGAATGCTTAAGCTATAGTCAATGTCTTCTCCATCAGTCTTTTTGAAGGCGAACTTGTATTCGTTAGTGCAGTATTTGGTCTCACCGCCATCTTCATAGGATTTGTTCCAGATAAAGACTCTCTGGGCCTTGAATTCACCTTCTTTTCCTGTAGCTTTTAGCTGTAGAGGCTCAGAATCAGCTCCGAAATGATAGCTGGTGAAATCGCTGACCAGATATGGAGCCCTTTCGCTTAGACTCAGGGTCTTGGTGTTGAAATCGACTTCTATCAGGTAAAGTCCGAAGTGAGAGATTGTGAATTTGCGGTCGTCCTCGCCCTGAGGGAATTCCTTGTAGCTGATGCTCCTGTTGTCGCCGGCATTGACTACACAATAATCAAAACTGCCGATCGTCGTGATGAATTTGAATCCTTCCAGTCCTTCCGCACTGTCCAGATAGGTCTCGACACTGAAGACATTGCCATTCTTTTTGAGTTCCACTGGTTCCCAGCAGTTCCAGCCTGCCACGGTGGCATCGCCAATTAGATACAGAGCCTCCGGCACCTTCTCCTCATCTATTTCTCCTCCTTCATTTCCACCTTCTTCACCTCCTTCTTCACCGCCTTCGCCGCCTTCACCACCTTCGTTTCCACCTTCTCCACCTTCTCCACCTTCTCCACCTTCTCCACCTTCTCCACCTTCTTCACCGCCTTCGTTTCCGCCTTCGTTCCCGCCTTCGTTTCCGCCTTCATTTCCGCCTTCTTCTCCACCTTCATTTCCACCTTCTCCGCCTTCTTCGCCACCTTCGTTGCCTCCATCTTCTCCGCCATCTTGTTTAGCTTCGATCTTCAACTCGAGGCTGCCGAGCTTCCCTGAAGCCACGCTTAGAGGCTCCGCTAAATTAAAGGTATAGAGTCCTTTGTCAGTAGTCACTTCCACCTCGCTAACAGGAGCCCCAGGAATCAGCATAGCGTAAATTTTCCCCGCACTCTGCAGGCTCTCGGAAGTGATGTACTCGCTATCCAGCACCAGGCTGACAGAAGTGGCTGCCAATTCCTCCTCTTCCAGAATCTCCGCCTTGTTATTAACGTGGAATAATCCCGAAAGCCTCTTCTCACTTTTAAGAGTAACGCTCTTAAGAGTATCACCCTCCACGCCATAGACCTGAACTGCGAGATAGGCGGCTACATTAGTATAAGTGCAGGCTGCCTCGGTAGCAGTCTTGCTGAACTCCATATCTTCCTCTCCCAGCAGGGCAAGTTCCTGAGGGAGTTCGCCTACTGCGGAGATGTGCTGTTCAGCCTTAATCTTAAATTCATAATAATCATAGGATGAAGCCGTGCTGTGAGGGTAGAAGAAGCGATAGCTGCCTTTCTGAGACTTGAATTTAAAGTCTGCGGCATCGCCATTACAATCATCCTCACTCAGCTCAGCACTTTTCAGGGAGCCGATTCCACCATCTTTGCAGAGTCCGGCTATGTCTCCCGCTTTCCACTGAGGAGATACGGAGATATTCTCATCAGCGCTAAGGCTGAAGCTGAAATCGTACTCTGCATTAGGGTCATCCACTACCGGTTCTATTTTATCCTGTTTACAAGATAGCATAAGGCTAGCACAGCCAGCCAGTATGCTTAGTGTTATAAGTGTGTGTTTCATTTTACAAATATAGGATTATTTAGTCTTTTATAGATTTACTTTCACACTTTTAGCCTTTTTCGGACACTTTCCATCCTTAGGGCAGAAACGGATTGCATATCCACCTCCAGGAGCCGCCTTTAAAAGCAGGCAGTCTTTAGAGCTAAGTTCATAAGTCTTTATAACATAAGCCTGAGGGGCAGTCTCGTAGTGAGCCTCAGGTGCGTCGGCATACACTGTGGCCTCGTAGAGAGCACCAGGGCTCAGGAAATCCAGCTTCAGCGTGGAGATGTGGCCGTTCTCGTCGGCCGTGCAGCCCACATACCAATCCCCGCAGTCCTTGGCCTTTCTGGCTACCGTGATGTAATCTCCAGGCTCGGCCTCCAGATATCGGCTGTCTTCCCAATCCACCGGCACGTCCTTGATGAACTGGAAGGCGTCAGGGAATCTCTTGTAATTCTCCGGCAGGTCGCAGGCCATCTGGATAGGGGAGTACATGGTCAGATATAAGGCCAATTGTCTTGCGATGGTGGTCTTGGCCCACTGATCCTGCTTGTAACCGCCTTCGTAATAGGACATTCTGGTCTCAAATATGCCAGGAGTGTAATCCATCGGTCCGCCCATAAGCCTGGTGAATGGCAGTATGGTGGTGTGGTCCACAGGGTTTCCTCCCATAGTCTCGAACTCCGTGCCTCTTGCGGATTCCTGTGCCATCCAGTTAGGCCAAGTCCTGCTCACCCCTGTAGGCCTTACGGCCTCGTGGCTGTTTACCATTATGTGCTTTTCCGCAGCCTTTTGAGCCACATAAGTGTAGTGGTTCACCATCCATTGGCTGGCGTGATACTCGCTTCTAGGAATGATGCCTCCCACATAGCCGGTCTTCACGGCATCGTAACCGTGCTCGTTCATAAAGTCGAAGGCGGCGTCGAGCTGTCTTTCATAATCTGCTGCATTTGAGCCGGTTTCGTGGTGCATTATGAGCTTTACCCCACGCTCGGAGGCGTATTTGTGCAGTTCTTCCACGTCGAAATCCGGATAGGCTCTGTCGAAACTGAAGAGTCTCTCCCTCCCATAAGCGCTCCAGTCTTCCCAACCTTCGTTCCAGCCTTCCACCAGCACTCCACCAAAGCCGTTTTCAGATGCAAAGTCTATATATCTCTTAACATTTTCTGTCGTAGCCCCGTGCCTCCCATTCGGCTCCAGTTTCGTGTAGTCTGTTACTCCAGGAACAGCACTGCGATACCAACTGTAGTTCCAGGTCTTGCCAATCCCCACAAAGTACTCCCACCATACTCCGACGTATTTGACGGGATGAATCCAGGAGGTATCCTCTATCTTACAAGGCTCGTTGAGATTATAAATCAGGCGGCTGGCGAGTATGTCCGTAGCCTTGTCGCTCACTACGACAGTCCTCCAAGGCGTAGTGCAGGGAGCCATCTTGAAGGCCTTTTCTCCATTTTTGTTAGGCACCAGAAGGGAGCTGAAGACAAAGTTTTTCTCGTCTACGCTCAGTTCCATAGCGGGGTAGTCGATCAGGGCGGCCTCGTGTATATTCAGGTACAGACCATTGCTGCCCTTAAGCATCACGGGGGTCTGTATAACTAGGTCACCCTGAGACTTGGCCTCGTATCCCTTATGGGCAAGGGACTGATTTACAAGCTCTTCTCTTAGCTCTGAGATAGGAGCAGTGGTGTAGGTGAATTCGTTAGTGTCATAGTCCCCAGGCATACAGAAGGCCGTGTAGTCCTGTGCCAGATTAAACTCCGTGAGTTCCTCGCTTACCTGAAAGATATGCAGGGTAGGCTGCTCTGGGAATTCATATCTGAAACCCAGTCCGTCATTGAATAGCCGGAATCTTATCAGCAGAACCCTTCCGCTGCCTTCCTGTTCGAATCTGGTCAGCAGTTCATTATAGTGGTTCCTCACCTGGGCGTATTCTCCCCATACTGGATACCAGATCTCATCCACGCTGTTCTGCTCGGCACTCACCAGGCTCAAGCCCTCTTTATATCCTCTCTCCCAACGCAGGTCAAAGCCCAGTTTGGAAGGCTCCAGCACACTCTTCCCCTTATAACTCAGTTCATAGCAAGGACGCCCCTGAGATGTATATACTTTAAGTTGAAGATTTCCGTCCGGAGAGAGGACTGTCTGGACATCCTGTGCTGAAAGCCCTGTACCCAGCATTATGCTGAGTAGGGCTAAAAGTATTTTTTTCATTGATTATAAACTCGTTAATTGAACTACTTTCACTCCGTGGCGAGGGATTATGGCTTTGATTTCCTTGCCGCTGCCTTCGTCCTGGTGTGACCAGAGATCCCTTATTTTCATCTCTTCATAGATGCCCAGGTCGGCGAAATTCACATACATCTCCTTTTCGTCATCCCTGTTGAAAAGGGCGACCACATAGCTGCCGTCTTTCCGCTTTCCGTACCAGATGCAGGATCTGGAATCGGAGAAGTTCGAACTTAGCGGCTTGCCGATGAAGTGCTCCTTGTTCAGGGCTAGCATCTCCTCGTTCTGGTATATCCAGGTCCACCCCTTGGCCTCTATCATCTCCGGTCTGTCGGAAGCCTGCAGAGGGCCTCCTGCCATCAGATGCAGACTGATTTCGCTCATCGCCTCGTACTCGCTTTCCATTACGTTCAGTCTTATGAAGTCTCCGTCCGGAATCGCCGTATCCTTGCCGGTGTACTGCGACCACGCGATGTAGCCGTCGAAGATATTGTTTGTCGTAGGCCAAAACCCATCTCTGAACTCTCCTCTGCACCAGTCGGATACGTGCCCCCAGCCTCCGTCGAAGGTATCTGCGCTGAAGCGGAATTCATTGCATTTGCTCAGCTCCAGCCTGCCATTTTCCTTCAGGGTTGGCATCACTATGGACGTAAACACCCCGTAGCGTTGTGCGGATTCGCATATATAATTCAAGGCCAATTCGTATTCCTCTCTCCCGTAGCCTTTCCCTGGCATTCCTCCTGCTCCGTCACCTGTCTCGAATAGGCACATAAAGTCCATACGGATGTACTCTACGCCCAGGTTCTTGTAGTATTTGAAGAAGCCGTCTATGAATTCCTTGCAGCCGCTGTGGCTTGGCACTGCCCAAGGGAAGGAGTCTGCGCTTTCCGGCTTGAGAACCTTGTCTGAGCTGTTATATTTGAGCGAGCCGAGGGTTTTACCCGTACCTTCGATGAACTTGCTGTCGTCTCCGTGAATCCAGAGAGGGTTGTCGTAAATACCTAGCTTGAGTCCTTTTTCCTTACACCATTGGACCAGGTCTGTGAGTTTGGTGTCTCCATAATGGGTCATATAGCCCTTGGAGGCCTCGGAATTATCACTCCACATAGCCATAAATCCATCGGTGACTATCATATCGTAACCGTAAGGAAGCAGATTTTCCGATACCCAGGAAATCATTCTTTTCCACTCGCCTTCGGTCATATCTATCTTCGAGTTGGTATTCTTTTCCGCTTCTCTGCAGTATTCATAGACAGACCAGTACATAGGAGCCTTGTAAGTGTGAATCTTACCGTCCACATCCACTTCGATCTTATCCTGTCCCAGATTATCCGGCTTCCATCCGCTTTCGGAATTGTCTTTCTTGCAGGAATTTAAGCCTGCAAGAAGACATCCAATCAAACAAACTACTTTAAGCAATGAATTATTCATTTTTATTTTTTGTAAACGTTCATCTTCATATTTATCACATCCAGATAGAGGAGGTAATCACCGGTCTGCTCACTTGTCACCAGCCATTTCTGATCAGGGCCACCGGCTTCGACAAGTGTCATCTCACTCTCTCCTCCATCTTCCGGAAGGGCTGCGTGATTGTTTTCATCCACATTCTTAGGCATAAGGTAAGGGGAGAACCAATCCTGCTCCTGGAGAGGGAACTTGAATTCTCCAGCCTGCAATGTGCCTTCATATACAAAGATACCGTCTTTTTCGTTTCCTCCGTCGTAACGCAGTTTGATAGGGAACGGATAGGCGTTCCATCCTCCAGGAGTGGCATCACCCACCATCCATATTCTGTAAATTGGCAGTTCCACACTGGATTTCTCGAAATTGACGCGCATATTCTCGTAGTCGAGGCTTATGGTATAGATGCCGGTCTGTTCCACTGCCCATTTGTCGTCATTGCCGTTCTCTCCATACTGCCAGAGAACCATATCGCCTTCTCCTACAGGAGTCTTGTCGGCAGTAGGGCGCAGGAAAGGAATTTCAAATAATCCGTTCTTACGAAGGGCTATCTTAAGTTCTCCCGGAGTCTGCTCGTCAGTTCTGAATAGAATGCTCTTGAACCTGCGGATGCTTCCGCTTTCATTTGCGCTTGGAATCTCTTCCATATTACCCAGTTCCCACCCGAAAGTGCAGGCGCTTCCTATAATCCAGGCCTCTGGCCTGCAGATAAATACAGTGTTGTTAGCATAGTCCGGTCTTATGTACCAGAGTCCTTTCTCCTTGACTTCCAGATCCATAAAGCTGAAATCTCCGGATTTGAAGCTGTATTTTCCGCTCTGGAGCACCAGGAACATATCTTCCGTATTAAATTCGATGTCCAAGTCTGGGCCTACGAAATGAATTTGGCTTGGAGCGATAAATGTGGCCGAAAAGCGTATCTTGGATACTTCCGGCTTACGGTATTTCTGTGTAGAGATGTCCTCCACTACGGGAGAGGCTATTATTTCTGCTT
>CAMFSN010000053.1 GCA_945983015.1 uncultured Bacteroidales bacterium | reverse complement strand
TCTCTGCCGGATGGGAAGAGGTGGGCTATGTGCTGCAGGTCAGCGACGGAGTGGCCCGAATCTTCGGATTGGAGAACTGCCAGTCAGGAGAATTGCTCCGCTTCGAAAACGGCATAATGGCTGTGGCTATGAACCTGGAAGAGGATAACATAGGTGCCATATTGCTGGGACCAACGGATTTGGTTTCCGAGGGTATGAGAGTGTCCAGAACAGGACGCATCGCCTCCATCCCGGTGGGAGAAGGTCTGTTGGGACGCGTGGTGGACCCTCTGGGCAAGCCTCTGGATGGAATGGGTCCCATTAAGGGGGAAGTCCTGGATATGCCTTTGGAGAGAAAGGCCCCCGGAGTAATCTTCCGCCAGCCGGTTAACGAGGCCCTTCAGACCGGAATCAAGGCCATAGACTCTATGATTCCTATAGGAAGGGGTCAGAGAGAGTTGATTATCGGGGACCGACAGACAGGAAAGACTGCCATAGCCATAGACACTATTATCAACCAGAGGGAGAATTACCTAAAGGGAGAGCCTGTGTACTGCATCTACGTGGCTATAGGCCAGAAAGGCTCCACAGTAGCTAACATAGTGGAGACCCTTCGTAATCACGGAGCCCTGGAATATACCGTCGTGGTGGCAGCCACGGCAGCCGTGGCCGCAGCCCTGAGATACTACGCCCCATTCGCCGGTGCAGCCATAGGGGAATACTTCAGAGACAGTGGTAGAGCCGCCCTGGTAGTCTATGACGACCTCTCAAAACAAGCCGTGGCCTACAGAGAGGTATCCCTTATCCTAAGACGCCCATCCGGTCGCGAGGCTTACCCAGGAGACGTATTCTACCTGCACTCCAGACTCTTGGAAAGAGCCGCTAAAATCATCTCCGAACAGAGCGTGGCGGAGAAGATGAACGACCTGCCGGCCTGCCTGAAAGGCAAAGTTAAGGGAGGAGGCTCCCTTACAGCCCTTCCTATCATCGAAACCCAGGCCGGAGATGTCTCAGCCTATATCCCGACCAATGTGATCTCCATCACTGACGGACAGATATATCTCGAGAGCGGACTTTTCAACGAGGGCATAAGACCGGCGGTCAATGTCGGAATATCTGTATCCCGAGTAGGTGGTGCCGCCCAGATCAAGAGTATGAAGAAGGTGGCCGGAACCCTGAAGATAGAACAGGCCCAGTACAAAGAACTCGAGAGTTTCTCCAAGTTCTCCTCTGACATAGACAAGGTGACCCAGGCCAGTTTGGACAAGGGGCGCAAGAACAGTAAACTGCTGGTTCAGCCGCAGTACAGCCCTATGAACGTGGGAGAGCAGGTCGCCATTTTGTACTGCGGCACCCACGCCCTTATGGCAGACATTGACTTAGGCCAAGTTCCTCTCTTCGAGCAGCGCTTCCTGGAGAATATGCGCAGCCAGAAGCCTGAAGTGCTGAAAAAATTGGCAGAAGGAATACTTACTAAAGAGGAGACGGCGGCCATAGAAGAGACGGCGGCCCTGACTTGCAGCAGTTTGATAAAGTCATAGAATGGCAGCACTTAAAGAAATAAAAGAAAGGATAGGCTCGGTCAAGGGGACCCTGAAGATAACTTCTGCGATGAAGCTACTCTCCAGCGCAAAACTCCATAAGACCCAGCAGTTGCTGACTCCGCTTAACGAGTACAGGGCAGAACTGGAAAAATGCCTGGAGACTTTAGGTGGAGAGGCCCTTCAATTGCCGGCAGCAAAAGAAGCTGCGCCACGCTGCTGCGTAGTGGCTCTGAGTTCTAACACAGCCCTTTGCGGGAGCTTCAACTCTGCCATTATCAAGCTAACTTCCAAGGTGTTGGAAGAAAGCGGGGAGGATCCTGTCTGCTATTTCATAGGAAAGAAAATTAACGAGGCGATGAGCAAAAAAGGCTACAGGTGCAATTGTCAGATGGACAAGCTCCTGGACAGACCTTCCTACACTGAAGCCTGCAAACTCGCCGAAGAACTTATAAAAGGTTTTGAAGAGGGAAAATTCCAGGAGCTGAAAATCGTGTATTCTCAGCACTGCTCCGCCTCCAGGCAGGAGCCGATTTGCAAGACTTTCCTGCCTATGCAGCTGGAAGCCAAGCAGTACCTCGGAGAAGACAAAGTGGAGGATCTTTTCATCCTGGAACCAGACAAGAAAGAGATTCAGAAAGAATTGCTCTACAAGGTCTTGAAAATTCAATTCTACTCCATCCTGCTGGACTCCTGCCTTGCCGAGCACTCGGCCAGGACAGTGGCGATGCAGACTGCCACTGACAATGGAGAGAATATGCTCTCTGAACTCACTCTCGAATATAACAAGACCCGACAGGCCAGCATCACAGCCGAGATATTGGATCTGGCGGGCGGAAACACTGACAAATGAAACGACTGCTTTCAGCCCTTTTCTGCATCCTGCTTTCTCTGAGCATAACACATGCCCAGCAGAAGAAGGTGCTGATTATGCCGGTGGAGATAAACTCCCTAAGTTTTTCCTTCAGCACTGAGCAGCTGGACAGCCTGATAGGGCGATGCAGCCAGTATTTCGAAAGACTGGAGGGAAAGTACCCAAGGGAGTTCGAATTGGCCCCGATCATAAAGCTGACACAAGGCAGATACAGCACCCAGACCGCTCAACTCGCCGTAATGGAAGCCTTCAAGCAGTGCAGTAAGCTGCTGAATATGGATGACTACGATAAGAACATAGGAGTTATCTTCTCCGGAGGGGAAATTTGGCCGCACGAGAGCCTGGCCTCGAAGTTCAATGGCAGTTATTTTGTGGTGAGCGAATTTTTCGAAGGGCAGGCCATAGGAATGGGTATGATTTGCCACGAATACGGACACATACTGGGTCTTAAGGACCTTTACGACACCGACGAGGAGCTGAGCGGAGGGAAGAGCAAGGGATTGTGGGGGAAATTGGCCTTGATGGACAAGGGGGAGAGGAATAACGGGATGAATACACCGGCCGGACTCTGCGCCCTGGATTATCATCTTCTGGGGCTCGGAGAATGTGACACCTTAAGAGTAGGTGAATACGTATTGGAACCTATCAGCCGAAGCGCTCGCTATCTCTATATGCCGACGGACAAAACAGCGGAATACTATCTGTTCGAAAGCCGTGTCCAGGAGGGCTGGGACGAGTATATAGGAGGCGAAGGAATGCTCGTATATCATATAGACGCCTCGACCAACAAGGCGGGTTACTCCTCCTATTACGACAAGAGCCTGAGCGCGCAAGAGAGGTGGAGCCTGAATCAGGTGAACTGCAGACCGGACCATCCTTGCGCCCTGCTTCTGGAAGCGACTCCGGATGCCGACACGGTCTCTAAAGTCTTTTTCCCCGCGCTGGCGGGACAGAGCATATCTTCTGAAAGCAGCCCGAATCTGGGATTCTGGAGCGGAGGCACAGCGGAATTGGCCTTGAAGAATATACAGAGACTGGAGGATGGAAGTGTGAGTTTCAAAGTGATAAGGCCGATAAGTCAGGCGGAGATCCTGAGCTTTCAGACGGCGGCCCTGCTAAGTTGGAGCCTGGACGAGTTCGTGAAGGACGAATTTACCAGCGCCAGCATAGTGCTTAGTTCTGAAGATGCAGAGGAAATCACTATAGAACAAGGACTTAACGATGCTGGAGGGATTACTCTGAACATAGACGGGCTGAAGGATAACTGCCTCTACAAAGTGGAGTTGACGGTGCATACCTCCAGCGAGAACTATTCTAGAGTCAACTATTTCAAAACCCTTAGGATAGACGAGAGGAATACCATTCCATTTATCTTGACAAAGGGCTTGGATAAGAAAAAAATCCCGCTGCAGGTCTTCAATTCCTATAATGCAGTGGAGATTCGCTGGAGCTTCGACGGAGAGAGCATCACCGTGGATTCAGAAGGCTATTACCATATTACAAAAAGCGGGACCCTTAGAGCTGAACTGCTCTATGAAGATGGCTCCATAGATGTGATTAACAAAGAGATACGATGAAAAGACTAGCCTTCATACTCGCCCTGTCGCTCTGCCTTGCCACTTCCTGCAATCAGAACACTTACACGCCGGAATTCCTGCTTGACGATACCATCCGACTGGAATCCGGCAAGGAATGCGTTTTCCTCTATAATCCTTCCAGCTGCCAATGGGCCTATAATTCCCAACGCCTTGAGTTCCGTGCTCACACTGACAATATGTCGGATTATTTTATAGTAAAACTGAACTCCAGGCCTGAGGAAGAGTCTTCCACGGTCATAGCCTCCTATCTGGAATGGACAGAGCCTAACGGGATGAACAGGATAAAAAGAAATCTCGCCTTGGAAGTAGTAAAACTCGAAGGCGAGACTATATGGCTGTGGAACAGTGCCAGCGGATTGAAACTCACTATTCTTCTCCCATAAACATAGGGTCCCAGGCAGGTAGTTTAATGGCTTCCTGATTAAGCAGGCCCTGAAGGTCTTCAGGAATGAAACGACTTTCCACCACCAGGCGGAACATATATTCATCGAACCATTCATCTGTCATTATCAGATTCCCCTTGAATCCATAGGAAGGGCCCCAACTGTTTTCCACCATCCACTTCACAGGCTTTCCCTGCTGGTCCAAATCCACAGCGATGAGGGTCATCGCGTGAGAGGAACCGCTGCTGTGAGTCTGGATTCTCTGCTTCTTGTCCATTGTAAACTCCACTCCCAGAAGCGACTCGTAATCATAATTCCTTAGGTCCAGGCTACCGTTGCTCCTGTTCAGGAACTTGCCCACATCGCAGCTGAAATACATAGCCTTGTTATCCTTGATGGAAGCTATGGCCATCTCCTTTATCCTATCTACCGGCAGGTTCAGATAAAGCCAATTGTCCCCGTCATAAAGATGCCTGTCATACTCTATCTCGTAGAGTTTGTAGTATTCCCTGCTAGGGTCGTTCATCAACATCACATAGCCCTGCTCAAGGTCCCAGCCCACATATTCCTGATAAAAGGACTGAGGAGTATAAGTCTTGCGGCCCTGACTCTCGCCCTGGGCATTATAACAAGTCCACTCGAATTCCTGCACAGGCTGTCCAAAGCAGAGGCACAGGACTCTATACACTTCTGATAGCATCTGTTTTTTAAGCTTTTGGGCCTGTT
Source organism: uncultured Bacteroidales bacterium (assembly GCA_945983015.1). Taxonomy (GTDB): domain Bacteria; phylum Bacteroidota; class Bacteroidia; order Bacteroidales; family UBA932; genus Cryptobacteroides. The sequence continues at coordinate 5,333 of CAMFSN010000053.1, read as the reverse complement.
TGTCGGATTTGGCTGCGCGAAGTGCGAGGGCATCCTGCCTAAGGAGAGTCTTCATCTGGCTGGAGTAAGCCGAAGTGTTGTTAGCTACCAGACTCTCCGGCATAATCTCAGAAGGGACAAGCCCGTATTTCATCACCAGGTTCGACACTCCTGTAAAAGTTCCTCCGTCAGAGATAGGATTGCTCAAAAGCCAATCCACCTTCCTGTCCTCGAGCGGCAGAGTGCGGGTATCGATGATAGCCTGAAGGAAAAGATTAGCCTTTTCGAGCTGATCATAGAAGAAAAGATAGGTCTGAGAGAACTGGAAATCGCCCCATCCGTTACGGCTTATGGCCTCGGCCCTGAGGACGTTCAGTCCGGTGAAAAGCCAGCATCTTCCGGAACTCTTCTGATCGGTGATTCCCTTGGTCTGCACCCTGTCTGAGAAATGCGTATCCAGCAGCACGGAGTTCTCGGCATTTAATGCCAATGTATTTATAGAAGTGGTATTCAATGCGTTACGCACGGCCTTGTCGCTACTTGAGGCCTTATATCCGGCTCTGAGCTCTTCGAGGAGCTGCGCATCGATTCCCCCATCCTTTTGGGCCCAGGCCAATTGGCCCATCAAAATCAAAACTAGAAGATAAACTGACTTTTTCATATATTTTTCGTACTTAAATTTGCTATTATTCCACCTATCAGGGCCACTCCGCCTACGCTCAGCAGCAGATCCGAGAGTTTAAGATGAACTGGATAGACTGCCGTCATCGAGTTCCCAGGGAGCCTAACCAGTCCCCAGCGGCTCTGAGCATACACCAGCAGTAATCCCACTATCATTCCGACTGCCAATCCTATCCCGCACACGAGCATTCCCTCCCTGCGAAACACCTTGCGTACCAGGACCTTGCTGGCTCCCATTGCCCTTAGATGAGAAATGTCCAGTTGTTTTTCCATTATGAGCATAGAAAGGGAGGCGTAGATATTTACTGCTACTATCAGGATAATGAAGAAAAGGATGAGATATACAGCTAGCTTTTCGTATCTCATCATCTTGTATATCTGGGAATTCTGCTGATACCGATTCTGCACCTGAAGCTCCTCCCCTACCAAATCCTGCAAGACTTTCTGGGAGACTTGTGGTCCGTCGTAAGAGTAAATCTCCAAGGCACTCGCCTGATTCTCTTCGAGGGAAAGCAGTTCCCTGGCCTGAGCTATGGGAAGCACCACCAGATCTTCGTCTCCTGCGATAATGGATGTTGCTCTGGCCTTGATATGGTTCAGAGCTGGGTTGCTAAGGGATATCCTGCCACTTTGAGGATAATATAATTCTAGAGGACTAAGGAAATTTAACCTAAGCCCCAACTTCCTGGCAGCCGAAGCGCTTATGGAAAGAGAATTGGCCTGAGGCAAGCCCTTGATTTTCACCACGTCCCTGGTCTCCCCGTATCGGACAGCGACCATATCCTCCACTACCATCTGTTGCAGGCTGACCCCCTCCAAGTCTTCGATAGCACTTAAGAGGCTGTCGTCGAATTCGTAGGTCTTAGAGTTAAGGGGGACGATTCTGTAAGTCGGGGAAGAGGCGTCGATGTTGGATTCTATCAGATGGGTGAAGCCGTTAAAGACGGACATCACCACTATCAGAGCGGCGCTTCCTATCGCAATTCCCACGACAGAGATGCGCGAAATCCAGGTGATAACGTCATTGGTCTTTCTGGCAAAGAGATACCTGCCGGCTATTTTACTAACCAGGCCCACCCTCGGCTACTTTTTAAGCAGTTCGTCTATGTGCTCCGCGTAATCCAAAGTAGTATCCAGATAAAAATCCAGTTCAGGCACTATCCTGAGCTGCTTGGATACCAATCGGCCAAGTTCTCCTCTGAGCTTTTTCTTTTCTCCCTCGAGAAGTTCCAATACCTTCTGCTGCTTGGCTGAAGGAAATATGCTTACATATACTTTAGCTATGGACAGGTCCGGACTGATTCTCACCTCGCTGACTGTCAGCAGGGCTCCGTCGAAAGCTGCCATACCCTTTGAGCGGATGATCTCTGCCAAGTCGCGCTGAATCTCTCGCCCTACTTTCAATTGTCTGGTAGATAGGCCTTCCATTACTTAAGTTTTACTATGAAATAATCTTTCTTACCCTTTTGGGCGAGGATGTATTTGCCATCTATTATATCCGCCTCGCTTACGCTGCGGCTAATGTCAGTAATCTTCTCTTTGTTCAGAGAGAATCCGTTCCCCTGAATCATCTTCCTGGCTTCGCCCTTGGATGGGAAGATGCTGGTCTTCTCGGCTAGGAAATCGAGGATTCCGACAGGGAGTTCCTCTCTGCTGACTTCGAAAGTAGGCACTCCGTCGAAGACAGCGAGGAAGGTCTGCTCGTCGAGACTGCGGAGATCCTCTGCAGTAGCCTTGCCGAAGAGCATCTGAGAAGCCTTAAGGGCAGTCTGATAGTTCTGCTCCCCGTGTACCATTATGGTAACTTCCTTAGCGAGAAGTTTCTGCAGTGTTCTGCGGCCAGGGTCCGCCCTATGCTCCTCTATGGCAGCCTCTATGGCCTCCCGTTCGAGCATAGTGAATATCTTGATGTATTTCTCGGCGTCTTCATCGCTGACATTCAACCAGAACTGATAGAACTGATATGGGCTGGTGCGCTCTGGGTCGAGCCAGATATTCCCCTTTTCGGTCTTGCCGAACTTGCCTCCGTCAGCCTTGGTTATGAGCGGACAGGTGAGGGCGTAGGCCTCTTTGCCCAAGGTCTTACGAATGAGTTCAGTTCCGGTGGTGATGTTCCCCCACTGGTCTGCTCCGCCGAGCTGGAGTCTGACGTTCTCGTGCTCGAAGAGATAGAGGAAGTCGTAGCCCTGAAGGAGCTGATAAGTAAACTCGGTGAAGGACATTCCCTCGGAAGAATCTCGGCTGAGACGCTTTTTCACCGAATCCTTGCTCATCATATAGTTCACGGTGATGAGTTTGCCTATGTCGCGGGTGAAATCTATGAAGGTGTAGTCTTTCATCCAGTCGTAGTTATTCACGAGCTCTGCCTTGTTCGGGGCATCTGAGCCGAAATCCAGGAACTTGGAGAGCTGGGCCTTGATGCACTTGACATTGTGTGCAAGGGTCTGCTCGTCAAGCAGATTCCTCTCCTGGCTTTTCATCGAAGGGTCGCCTATCATTCCTGTGGCGCCTCCCACCAGGGCGTAAGGCTTGTTTCCGCAAGCCTGAAAATGCTTTAGTATCATTATGCTGACCAGATGTCCTATGTGGAGACTGTCTCCGGTAGGATCGATTCCGACATAAGCTGACATAGGGCCTTTTGCCAATTCTTCTTCTATTCCTGGAGTGATGTTCTGAAGCATCCCCCTCCATTTCAACTCTTCTACAAAATTTTTCATCATCGTGTTATTTCGAATCTCGCAAATTTAACAATAAATAATCAAAATTCCCCCATCCACGGTGGCCTTTCTACATCAGACTGGAAGTCTTATTTTTATCTGCAATTTTCCGTGTTTTATATGGTGTACTTATAGCATCGGTAAGGGTAGTTTTGTACAACTTATCTACATATGTGTAGGGTAAGCCTCCGCCTGAATACTTTACCCCGTGAGTAAAACGGGCTTTTTACTCACCGCGGGGCTCTGGATGACAGGTTCCGTGAGTGATTCGGCGTTTTTACTCACCGCGAGCCCTTGGAAGATAGGTTTGGTGAGTAAATCGAGGTTTTTACTCACCGATGGCCCCATCCCTCAGAAGACTGGGGACTATTTTTATCTTTAACAAAAGATTATTAAATTTGCGCCGGAAAATTTTGAACATAATTATATGAGAAAGAAAATTGTCGCCGGCAACTGGAAGATGAATACTACAGTTCCGGAAGGAATTGAGCTTGCAAAAGCTGTCGTTGAGGCCTCCTCACAGGTACCATCAGATGTTAAACTCATCATCGCCACTCCTTTCACCCACCTCTACCCTATCGCAGAGGTAGTCAAGGGAAGCGTAGTCGCTCTTTCTGCTGAGAACTGCGCCGATAAGGAGAAGGGCGCCTATACAGGTGAAGTTTCAGCCGCTATGCTGGAGTCTGTAGGTTGCCAGTACACCATCCTCGGTCACTCTGAGCGTCGCCAGTACTATGGTGAGACTGACGAGAAACTTGTGGAGAAGACCCGTCTGGCACTTGCCCACGGTCTGGACGTGATTCTCTGTGTAGGTGAGAACCTCGAAGAGAGAGAGGCCGGAAAGCACTTCGACGTATGCGCAGAGCAGATCAAGAACGTACTTTACCACTTCAGCGCAGAGGAATTGGCACACATAGTAGTGGCTTATGAGCCAGTATGGGCCATCGGGACAGGCAAGACCGCTACAGCCGAGCAGGCACAGGAGATTCACGCCTTCATCCGTCAGACCATAGCTGAGAAGTTCGGCAAGCAGGCAGCAGAGCAGACCTCCATCCTTTACGGCGGCTCCTGCAAGCCTTCAAATGCCAAGGAGCTTTTCGCTCAGAAAGATATCGACGGTGGACTTATCGGTGGCGCCGCCCTCAAAGCTGAGGACTTCATCGGTATCGCTATGTCATTCTAAGAGATTGGCATACAATTAAATAGTGTCATTCTAAGGAACTGATAGCAGCTTCTGAGAGAATGTCACTGGATGCATAAGCAAAGCGACTGATAAGGAATTATTGGTCGCTTATTTCGTAATTATTTCTGCGAGATGTCCCAGAAACTGGGGTCTGCCGTCTCGGGGACGAAATAGCGTCCGATACGGAAGTCGATGGCAGCCTTGTGAGCCTGGCTGAGTTGGAAGCGACGTGGAATACGATAGACCTTCCCGTTCTTTAGCAGGCGGGCACCTGTCTGGTGAAAGCGGAAAGGGACATTCTTCTCTACGCATTGGCTTCTCAGATCTAGAATCCACTGATAATCGCAGACCCTGGCATCCAAGCCGGACTCTCCGCCGGTGCTGAGTTCTTCGATGTCTTCTCCCAAATATTTCTTTAGATTTATAGGGCCAATTAGCGGGGAGGCTATTATCGATTTATGCTTGATAGGCAAGGACTTGAAGATAGGAAGCCGGAAATCGGCCATCTGCTGGTTCTCTACCGTGCAACCTATGAGGACATTGTCGTAGCCATCGCCCCAGTCTGAAGGAATACATTGTTCGAAACGGTGAATCCTTTTGGTAAAAAAGTAGAAGTAGAGGTCTCGTCTCTGCCTTATCATCTGCCAGCAATCGCGTCTCCACTCATCGGCATCTTCTAGGAGAAAATCTGAGGTGAAACAGGTAAAGACCACTTTCCCGCTTGGAATCTTGTAGGTCTTGTCCCGCTTCTGTCTGATAGGCAGATTGAAAGC
>CAMFSN010000052.1 GCA_945983015.1 uncultured Bacteroidales bacterium | reverse complement strand
TAGATGACTTTACTTCAAGAGCAGTGATTTCACCGTCCTCCTTGATGAGTACATCTACCTCGTTCATGTTGGAGTCGCGATATCTGTGCTTGACTGAATCAACGGGAGAGGTCAGTTTGGACCGTGTTAATCGCAGTAACGCTCTATCTCAATTAATTAGGCTTTCGATACTTTCATACAACCGATACACGATATCCTGAAAGTGTGATGAAAGAATGAATGCAGATTGCGGGTATCAAAAATTTTTCAAGGATAAGTTCGATTTGAAAGGGCTATATTATCTCAATGTAGCACTCCTTCAAGAAACTTTTGTTCTCGCCATACTTGGTATAGCCGAGCTGGTTGCAAAGCATAAGTGTGTTTCCTATATATGTGCCTGAACCTCCGTTATAGTGGGTGTGTCCGAATATCCAGTATTCGATATCACTGTTTTCTATGAACTTGTCCAGATTTATACAGAATGCTGAATTTACATTGCTTGTGATGAATCTTGGATCTACAAATCTCAAGGTAGGGCAATGGTGGGTAACTACAATCTTATGTTTTGCGGCAGATTCTTGAATTGACGATGTAAGCCAATCCATACAAGTCTTATGAATATCATTGTAGTTGTTCGCTGTAAACCTCTCTGACTGATATATGATTCTGTGACAGTCTGTGATGCCAAGCTGTACAGGCAATATTTCTGTCGGAGGAATTTTACACCATAGAGTAGTGAAGAACAACTCTGTATCTCCATATTTGATACTTTTATTGTTGATGTACCTTACATTGGGACGAATCATCATCTCGAATTCCTTGATAGATTCCGCGAGATCTACTCCCTCATAGTATTCATGGTTTCCAGGAATGATGTATGTTTGTTCATAATGCTCAGAACACCAGTCAAAGAAACTGTTGTTGAAGTACTTGTTCCTTCCAAACAATGTAATGTCTCCAGCAAGCACAAGGATATCACCGACCACCTCCAATGAGCACGATTGGAGGAATAGTGAGTTGTCTCTGAATTCTAGATGAAGGTCTGAGGCATATTGAATTCTCATAGCTTGAATGTTATTTTCAATTTAGCGGTAAACTCGTCCATGGTCATCTCAGCAACGCCCAATTTCTTTGCTATGTCTCTCGTACCTATTCGATTAATTCTGACTAGTCGGATAAATTCTCGAAGGTCATTTTTCATGGACTCTGAAATATCCTGTCTGTCGCTGTCCTCGATTAAGAAGGCTACTCTGTAAACGTCATTTTTATGTTTGTCAATGTTGTGCTGCCTGATATCATGTCCGGCATCCTTGAGGTGTAAATTGCTGATGTATGCTCTAGCCTTGAGGGTTATTAGTGCAAACTTGTCAATTATCTGGATGCCGTGACTTTCTGTTGCATGTTCCTTTGCATAGTTGTAGTAGTCGTCATCCAACAGTATTGCGGAGAAGCTTGATAAGTCATTAGTATTCTCAATGTGGACAAGATGAATATCTTCAGGTAGAATGATACCATCTGGCTTTCTGGTAAATAATTCAATGTATGAAGGGAAACTTGGGTCTGTCGGATCAATAAATCGGTAGAATGTCAGTTTCTCTCCATTTTCAGAGCTAATAGTACTAGGCTTATATCCGCCTGCTCTTATCATGTCCCAAAACTTTGATAGATATTCCGGCGTCATTGATTCGCAAAGCATGATCATATCTATGTCCTTAGTCGCTCTTTCAACAAGATCAGAATCACTGAGGTTTAGATTTAATGCTGTTCCTCCTATTATGACATAGTTGGTCTTAAATTCACCTAGGAACTCCTTTACTTTATCAATGCCTATCATAATATTTTGTCAACTAATTTGTTTATTTCTCCGAGGACTCTTTCGTTATCGTCATCCTTATAGCAAAGACACATAGATAATGGGTCGATTATACCATTTTCAGCCAAAATACTCGGATTATATTTCCATAGTTAAAGTCTTACTGCGCCTATGAAGTTTAAATCCGACTTTATGCCTATACTGTTGACCGATATGCTTCTCTTATCTACTGCATAGCATCTTTGAGATGAATCTATGATATCTGTGTAATGAGCTAATGCGTTGTCATAACAAGAGTATCTCTCTAGATTTTCTGCGTCTTCCGGATATATGTAAACTACCTTGTGGATAGGACTGCTTAGGTATGGCAACACATTATTCCACAGCTGCCTTTTGTCTTTTGACTTGAATTCAAGGCTCTTTGTCTTGCTGTCTAGATGAATGTGTTGGCAAATGTCCAGATCCTTTAGTTCTGTTACTATCAATGACACTGTTTTAAGTGAATATCCAAGTTTATCGGATATGGAACCGAATGATATCCCTTCAAGCGTTTCTTTCTGCAGATGATACAGAATCAATAACTGAGCTGATGGGCTTAGAGATCCCTGCTCTTTTCTAGCCGATAGTCCTCTTTCAGAAAAACAAGTACCTATAAAAGGGAGGTATACCTGTCTGTCCGGAACAATAAAGCTTCTTCGTTTAGACACGAACTGACGTCTTGATATGCTGTCGATCTTATCTATCAGCAGAATGCATGGAATGCCGATTTTTGCTTCAAAATTATCCACCCTTGATATCAGAGTAGGGAGTTCGATGCTTTTTTCTCTTGGCTCTAAGATCAGTGCACCTATGTCTTCTATAGATACCCTCCTGATAAAGAATGAGTGCCTGTAGATTGATGGAATGTTGATTGGGGGTTGGTTTTCATCATTATAGATAACCAACTTCAATCCTAAAATTTTGTCCAAATATTCAGTTAACTTACCTAACATAATCTCGTTTACCTTTATTAGGTAACTGTGCAAAAATAAGGTAAATTAATTGAAATATCAAATCATTAGTGTCCACTAAAAATTGTAGACGTTTAAGAAGCTGTTTAAATTTAAATCGTAGATTTTGTTGTTGAACCGTCGATGCCTGTTGCGACAAGTGCGAGCAGCACTACGGCCAGAAAAGTTGAAAGCAGATTTTTCATTTTCTGATTGAATCAAAGACATCTGCACATGCGTTACCAAACGCAAATATAATTTATTTACATAAAAATACTTACCTTTGGGCCCGAAAAACTGTTTGAGTATGAATAAGGCTGATAACAAATCCTTCCTTCACGGCATTCTTCTGATCGTGCTCTTTGCCTTTACGGCTTTCTACGTCGCCGAGTTCGACTTTGTGAAAAGACTTTCGCTCAGCCCGCTCATCGTCGGCATTATCTTGGGTATGATTTATGCCAATACCCTTCGTCCTCTGCTTCCCCAGGCCTGGGTGCCTGGCGTGAAGTTCTGCTCAAAGCAGATTCTGAGGCTCGGAGTGATTCTGTACGGATTCCGCCTTACCATACAGCAGGTGCTCGAAATAGGACTGCCGGCCATAGCGGTGGACATCATAATAGTGTGCGGAACCTTAGGGATAGGAATATTGGCCGGAAAACTGCTCAAAACTGACAGCCAAACGGCTCTGATGACCTCCGTGGGCAGTGCCATCTGCGGGGCAGCGGCAGTGCTGGGGGCAGAGCCGGTGGTCAAGTGCGAGGCTCATAAGACGGCAGTAGCCGTGTCCACAGTGGTAATCTTCGGAACGATTTCGATGTTCCTCTACCCTGTCCTGTACCGCAGCGGAGTGCTGGACGGATTGACAGACAAACAGATGGCCGTGTATCTGGGCTCTACGGTGCACGAAGTGGCTCACGTGGTGGGAGCAGGCAATGCCATCGACGCGGCAGGCGGCAATGTGGCGGACATAGCCACGATTACCAAAATGATAAGAGTGATGCTGCTCGCACCGGTGCTGCTGGTGATGGGAGTGGTGATCGGCCGAGGGAAAAAAGAAGCCAAGGGGAAAATCTCAGTGCCTTGGTTCGCCTTCTTCTTTCTGCTGGTGATTATCCTCAATTCTCTGCTGCAGGGAGCGGCCTTCATCCCTCAGGAGGGCTTGGCCAAGCTTACTCAGGCCATTAACAGTTTCGACACCTTCCTGCTGACTATGGCGATGACGGCTCTGGGAGCGGAGACGAGTTTCGACAAATTCAAGCAGGCTGGCGTGAAACCTTTCCTGCTGGCTGGAATCCTCTTTATCTGGCTTACTGTCGGAGGCTATTTTATCACGAAATTAATCGTGTAGTTGCAGATTCTTTCGAAAGCGATTAGCTGAGTAGCGAGGCAGGGAAGCGGACAAATATCAAAAAAGTTCTTTTCATCGGTAGATTTTAGACAAAGCTTCCTTCAAGGGATTCAAAGTACGGGAATAATCTGTTTTATTCTCGTCCTTCTGCTTAAAGATAATCCGTTCAGGGGCAAAAACCCTGCTATAGCCTTGGCTTTCAAGCATCTCACAAGTCTGACGATAACCCCTCTCGAATAAGAGCTCCATCTTCGAAAGGTCGTAGGCATTGCAGCCTGAAGTGTCAAGTTTGACATCCACATCGGAGAGACGCATATCGGCAAGCTCGTTGGAGGCCATAATCATATTGAAGGAACGGTTCGCGATGGAGATGAGATTATCGTGATACTTTTCCTCTTCTAGGTGCAAGAGACTGAAAGAGAATACTTTACGGCACTCTTGACGAATCGCTGGAACAGGAAGGTTCTGGAAAGCTCCCCCATCGACGTAATGAATTCCATCTATCTTTATAGGAGTGAAAATAATCGGAATGGAACAGGAAGCCACGACTCTGGGAGCAATCTCCCCCTCGCGGAAGAGTTTCACGCAGCCGTGTTCCAGGTCTGATGCCACGACTACAGTGGGGATGGGAAGTTCTTCTATGTTTTTATATGGGAGCACCCTCCTGAGCAGTTCCAGAAGCGGAGCGGAACTGAACATCCCGCCGCGAGGAACATTAGGCGTGACTATGTCCTTGAAGAAATCCAGACCCTCGAAAAGATCCACCATCTGCTGACAAGTTAAACCGGCGCTGTAAAGCACCGCCATAATCGCACCGGCACTGGTTCCTGACACAATGTCCACTTTGACATCATATTCTCTAAGTGCCTGAACCGCACCACATTGGGCACAAGCTCTGGCTCCGCCCCCTCCGAAAGCAATTCCAAGTTCCTTCATAACATAAATTACAAATCCTCACAAAAATAGTCAAAAATAATGCCTACCTTTGTAATTATGAAAAAACAATTAGTGTACTGGGATACCACAGCCGAACCTATTACAACCAAGTGGTATCTGAAACCTTTAATGTGGTTGCTGAGTGCCCCCGTTACAGCAATGCACAAAACCAAAATCAATAAAATCGGAATGGACGGGGTGAAGGGACCTTATGTCTTATTATGTAATCATAATGCCTTTTACGACTTTCAGGTCTTGACCAAGGCTATCTTCCCTAACAATGCCAATTACATCGTCGCCATCGATGCCTTCGTGGGTTTCCCCGGACAAAAATGGCTGATGCAGAAAGTCGGCTGCGTCGGCAAACGCAAATTCACCAACGACGTGAACCTTATCCGGCAGTCCAAGCGTTGCATCGAAAAAGGCAACATCCTCTGCATATATCCTGAAGCCAGGTATTCGCTGGTCGGAACCACTGCCGTTCTACCTCAGTCTCTGGGTAAAATGTGCAAGATGATGGGAGTACCTGTCGTGACATTTATGTGCTGGGGCCACCATATCAACGGACCTTGCTGGAACCAGAAGAACAGGGGGATTAAAGGAACCGAAGCCGAGCTGAAAATGCTTATCTCAGAAGAGGAGATCAAGAGCCTCTCTGTCGATGAGATCAACCATAGAATAGTGGATGCCTTCCAGTATGACGATTATGCCTGGCAGAAAGAAAAAGGCATACGCTGCAAATTCAAGAACAGGGCCAAGGGCCTGCACAGAGTGCTTTATCAATGCCCTCACTGCGGCACTGAGTTCGAGATGAGCTCCGAGGGGGACACTCTCCGCTGCAATCACTGCGGCAAGGAATGGAAGATGAGCGAATATGGCGAGCTGCAGGCCCTGGATGGCAATACCGAGTTCAGCCACATTCCCGACTGGTACGAGTGGGAGAGGGCTAATGTCCGTAAGGAAGTGCAGGAAGACAAGTACAACAGCGGACTGCTGCCGGTTCACGTCCTAAGTCTTCCGAACAACAAAGTGCTTCATCTGGGAGATGGAACCCTGATTCACGATATGAACGGATTCCATATTCAAGGCCTAAGTCCTGAAGGTAAGCCTTTCGCACAAGAGCATCCGGTTCCCGACAAGTACTCTTGCCACGTGGAATTCGCCTACAAGCAATTCGGAGAACTGCTAGATCTATCCACTATCCACGACACCTGGTTCTTCTCCTCGAAGGACAAACGCTTCTGTCTTACCAAATTCGCACTGGCGACAGAGGAATTATACTTTGATTACAGAAGGAAAGAGGGGAAAAATCTCAAGCCTGGATTGGCCTAAGAGAAAAGTTGCTTATATTTACACTAATGCGAAAGTATGTGTAATGGAGTTCTCGACATATTCGCCTTTCCGCTGTCACTGATTCTGGCAGCGGTAATGCTTGTATGCATCCTGCTCTACCCGAAGAGCTGTCCTCGCTCCCTGAGCGTAGCTCTTCTCGGCCTTCTCGCCCTCGGCTTCGCCATTTTGGGTTCCATTAGGCCAATCCCCTTTCAGCGCCTGATCCTCTCTCCCCTGCTGCTGGCCGCCACCTTTTTCTGCGGTCTTACTGCCAGAGATGGGATCAAAGCCCGGCGGAAGGCGGATTTCATTCTGAGTCATCTGGGCTTGGCCGTCCTGCTCGGCTCGGCATTATTCGCAGCACCGGACCGTATAAACAGCTTCGTAATCCTCGAAAAGGACACAGCAGCACAGCAGACCGAAGATGGCAGAGGACTGCCGTTTGAATTGGCATTGAAAGAAGTGCACAGCGAGTTCTATGAAGGCACGGAGATGCCTAAGCAGCACTGTTGCACGGTGGAAATAGAGTCTCGCTTGAAGCAGATTAGCGTGAATCACCCTGCGGTGCACAAGGGCTGGCTAATTTATCTATCTGATTTCGAGAGAGATAGCGGCAATCGTGCTATGCTTAGAGTGGTGCGGGACCCGTCTATCCCGGGAGTACTGCTGGGAATAATTCTGCTGCTGACGGGGGCAGTTTTAGGTCTGAAGCAGAGTTGGAAGTCCCCTCTGGTAATCCCCGCACTGATAGTGCTCGCTATTGTTTTCTGCCTGGCTTCAGTGTCTCGAATTCATTTCTCCCAACTGCCTCCGGCCCTTCGCAGTTTCTGGTTCGCCCCTCACCTCATAGTCTATATGATAGCTTACGCTGCACTCGCTTTGAGTCTGCTTTTCAAGCTCTTATCCTTTATACCGCGATTGGGGAAACTGGAGGCCCTGAGCCGTCCGCTGCTGCTGACTTCGTCCAATCTCATCCTTATGGGCATCATTTTCGGTGCGATTTGGGCCCAATTGTGCTGGGGAGAGTATTGGGCCTGGGATGCCAAGGAGTGCTGGGCGGCTGCGACTTATCTCCTCTGCCTCGGCGCCATTCACCTGAGGGAGAAAAAGTCCCGTGCGGGCTTTGTCTGTGCCCTGCTGCTTAGCTTTGCTGCGATGCAGATGACCTGGTACGGAGTTAACTATCTTCCTTCTGCAAAAGACAGTATGCATACTTATAACTCAAAATAATTACGATGAAACGTTTTCTTAAAATTATCCTTGGAGCCTTGCTGCTTCTGGCTGGCGTAGTACTTTTCGCCAGAATCCTTTTTAACAAGCCTGTTCCTAAAGGCCTAAGCGCCGACGAGCAAGTGCAAGTCATCTTAGAGGGCAGCGAATGTCTGGTCTGCCACTCAAAAGATGCCAAAATGCCTTTCTATTCAAAGTTTCCGGTGATAGGGAAGATGATGGAAGGACACGTACGAGCAGGTAACAGGTTCCTGGACTTGGGAAAAGAATTGGCAGACATAGATAATATCAGCGAGGCGGCGCTCAGCAAGCTGGAGCACTCAGTTCTTTATGGAAATATGCCGCCGCAGCAGTACAGAATGGTGCATTGGACCAGCGGACTAAATAAGGAGGAACGTAGGGTTCTGCAGGCGTGGATCTCCGAGAAAAGAGGATTTGACGAGCCGGTATGGCCGATTCCGGAGTTTGTGGACTACGATAAGGAGAAGGCCGCTCTGGGTGAGACCCTGTTTAACGACAGCTCCCTGTCGCTGGATGGAAGCATTAGCTGCGCTAGTTGCCACGTGCTTGAAATCGGCGGTGCAGACCACGCTGACGAGAGGGTGTCCGAGGGTATCTACGGCTTGAAGGGCGGAGTCAACTCCCCGAGCGTTTACAATGCCGAGTTCAATATACGCCAATTCTGGAATGGTCGAGCTGCCGATCTGCAGGAGCAGGCTGCGGGACCTCTGACCAATCCTGTCGAGATGGGAGATCAGAGTCTGGAGCAGATTGTGGAAAGACTTCATGCTGACAAGGAACTGGTAGCTAAATTCAATCAGCTTTATCCTGGGGAAGGTCTGACAGGTGAGAGCCTCTGTAATGCTATCGCGGAATTTGAAAGGACTCTTATTACTCCCGGAAGTCGTTTTGATAATTATCTGAAGGGGGATGAAAGTGCTTTAAGTGAAGTGGAAAAGAAGGGTTATGAGGCTTTCAAGAAGAACGCCTGTGTGGATTGTCATTTCGGAGCGGCTCTTGGAGGAAGGAGCTTTGAATATGTGGACGTATATGGGGATTATTTTGCAGATAGAGATCCATCCATAGAATATAACTCTGATGATGAGGGACTTAAGGGATTCAGCCTTAAGGAGGAAGACCTGCATAAGTATAAAGTGCCTATCCTGAGAAACGTAGCCTTGACGGCTCCGTATTTCCACGACGGCAGCATCCAAAATCTTGACGAGGCTGTTAGGGCTATGGCTAGATATGAGCTGAATAAGAACTTGAAAGACTCCGATATTGAAGCTATCGTAGCATTTCTAACTAGCCTCACAGGAGTAAACCCTCATCTTAAGTAACTCTGCTTTCGCAAGCCGCACAAAGCTCTTAATAATATACAATTAGTTGCTAACGAAATCGAGTTGCTAAAGATTTAAGGAATAGGACTTTTATTATTACAAATTATTTTATTATATTTGCAGTCCATTTCGGGTTTGGAGAGGTGGGTGAGTGGCTGAAACCACCGGTTTGCTAAACCGACGTACGGGTCATTCCGTACCACGAGTTCGAATCTCGTCCTCTCCGCAAACAATTTGAAGCTCAGTGCAAAGCGCTGGGCTTTTTTCGTGCAAGGCTGTCAGGAGCTTGCTCCTGTAAAGACTTGTGCGGGGAAAGCCCAAAGGCCGTAAGGCCGTGAGCTTCAAATCGTTTGCATGGGCCCCCGCGGCAAGCGGATAGAGAAAAGTCACGCGCAGCGTGGCTAATCTCGTCCTCCGCTATATCCAGGCTATTTTTCTGATCACATCCAGCCAGCTTTCCTCCCTTACATCCAGGTAGGTACCCACTTTCCCATCCTGATCTGAAACTAAGCGTGAGTAAAAAGGCTAAATTACTCACGGAACCTTATTTCGAGAGGCCTACGGTGAGTAATAAGCCCGATTCGCTCACCGAACCTATCTTCCAGGAGCCAGCGGTGAGTAAAAAGGTCGATTTGCTCACCGAACCTATTTTCCATAACCCAGCGGTGAGTAATAAGCCCGATTCGCTCACCAAACTTATCTTCCAAGAGTCAGCCTGGTGGATAAAGTGCCAGTAGAAGAGTTCCCAGGGGAAAATGTGGAAGACCTTCCTTATGAGTATGAGAGCCACAGGCTCGTCCGGCATTTGAGTGCTCTCGGATCAGAGAGAAAAGGCACGCGCAGCGTGGCTAATCTCGTCCTCTCAGCTATATCCAGGCTATTTTCCCGATCACATCCAGCCAGCTTTCCTCCCTTTCATCCAGGTAGGTACCCACTTTTCCAGCCTGATCTGGAACTAAGCGTGAGTAAAAAGGCTAAATTACTCACGGAACCTTATTTCGAGAGGCCTACGGTGAGTAATAAGCCCGATTCGCTCACCGAACCTATCTTCCAGGAGCCAGCGGTGAGTAAAAAGGTCGATTTGCTCACCGAACCTATTTTCCATAACCCAGCGGTGAGTAATAAGCCCGATTCGCTCACCAAACTTATCTTCCAAGAGTCAGCCTGGTGGATAAAGTGCCAGTAGAAGAGTTCCCAGGGGAAAATGTGGAAGACATTCCTTATGAGTATGAGAGCCACAGGCTCGTCCGGCATTTGAGTGCTCTCGGATTAGAGAGAAAAGGCACGTGCAGCGTGGCTAATCTCGTTCCGAGCTTCCTGCAAGTTGGAAATGTCCAAAATGCTAATTCATTCGAATATCCTTTACGCAGCGGGCATACCGGGTTTCTGTCCTGTTGTCCACGGTGAGGTTTCCGCCATCGATACGCATAAAGCCGATATTGTACGTCTTTCCGGACTTTCCGTAGGGGCCGTAATTACCCGAATAAGGGCTGTCTCTTATACACATCTGACGCTGCCGACGACTCCTTACGTGT
>CAMFSN010000051.1 GCA_945983015.1 uncultured Bacteroidales bacterium | reverse complement strand
GAGACAGCCTCAGCACAAGGTCCATTTGATGATGTCTTACACCGGCAGCGGCAGAGATGTCGCAGACCCTTGGTACACAGGGGATTTTGAAACCACCTTCCAGGACTTGCTCCAAGCCTGCGAAGCTCTTTTGAAACAGTTGGCTTATTAATGTTAATATTATGAAAATCAAGTATTTGCTTTCTTTGATCATATCCTTGGCCCTTAGCCTTCCTCTTTTAGGCCAATTTTCATTTCCCTCCGAGAACACCTCGTCTTCTGCAAGCCCTTTTACTTCCGAGGCTTCCCAGTCTCTCGGGAATCCTGCGACTCCTCCTTGCCAGATACCGGTGCTTCCCCGAGACGCCTGGACCGACGAGGTCTATGAGGCCCTGGTAAAAACCATCAGCGAAGCTCCCGAAGACTCCTATGCGGTTTTCGATTTCGATAATACCACCATCATTAACGATATCTCTATGACCCTGATGGTCTATATGGTTGAGAATTTGCGTTTTGTCTTCCCGAAAGAAGAGGCCTTTAAGTATTTTACCGCCTTTCTTCCTGACATAGACTGCCAGCTCAAAGGGGTGGGGAAGAGCGCGAGGGAATTGGCCCAAACGATGAGCGAGGACTACGCCTTCCTGCAGGATGCTATGAAAAAGCAGCAGTCCCCAAACTGCTGCCAGTCCCAAAGTTCAAGCCAAGCCCCAAGCTGCTGCCAGTCCTCAACCCCATCTGCTACTCAGGAACAAAGCCTTAGGCAACTCCAGTCCACTGAGCAGTGGAAAAGCCTGAGGGATAATCTTCTACTCCTAAACGAGGGGATTGAGAACACCTTCGACTACGACACTTGGTGCCAATGGATGCCCGCTCTTTTCAGCGGGATGTCCTACGCTGAGCTTACAGCTCTCACTAAGGAGAGCGTCGATTACTGGATGAGTCGCTCGGAACTTGTTCTTCCACAGGAAAGCCTTCATCTTATTCAGGCTCTAAGATGCAAAGGGATAGATGTTTACATCTGCTCCGCCTCGCTTGAGGCTATAGTGGAGGCGATGGCTTGCGACCCTAAGTACGGATTGAATTTTCCTGAGGAAAAAGTCTTTGGAATCAGATTGAAAGATAAGGAAATAGTTGGTGGCGCCTTCGACGAGACATATCAGCAAACCTATCTGGAAGGCAAGGTCGCCTGCATCAATCGTTTTATGAGGCCGCAGCACGGAGGAAAAGACCCTATCCTGGTAGCCGGAGACAGTGGCGGCGACTTGGCTATGCTTACCGCCTTCCCTAAGGCCTTGTCATTGGTATATGATTGTAAGAGAGGAAGTTCCATCGGAAAATATATCGAAAGTGGAGCCCCAAACGCTGTAGTTCAGCCTCGAACACGTTTCACCCCTAGCACCCCAGCAGGCTTTTAGCATTGGCCAAAGCCTCAGCGCTGATCTGCTCGGAACTGAGCAGGCGGGCTATCTCCTCAATTCGTTCTTCCTGATTAAGTCTAGTCAAAGTGGAGACGCTCCTACCCTCCACTTCTTCTTTTCTCACCACGTAGTGAGCCTGCCCCTTCGCCGCCACCTGAGGCAGGTGGGTGATGGCAAAGACCTGCATATGAGCCCCCATTTTAGTGATGAGTTGCCCCATTTTGTGCGCCGCGCTGCCGGAGACTCCCGTGTCAATCTCATCGAAAATCATAGTCGGCATACCTATGTAGCGCGACATCATCTCCTTAATACACAGCATTATACGTGAAAGCTCTCCGCCCGAAGCACACTTACTCAGATCGCTCGGGGTCCTGCCGTTCGAGTCAAATTTGAAGTGGCACTCGTCCACTCCGCTCCCCGAAGGCTTCGTCTCCAGCACTTCCACTTCGAACACTGCCTTTTCCAGTTCCAGCTCCCGAATGGAATTCTGTAGCTCCAAGGCCAATTCTCCAGCGGCCTTGCTGCGCCTTTCGTGTAATTCGGCAGCTATCTGTCTATATTTTGTCTGAGCCTTCTCGAGTTGCTCCGATAGTTCCGAAAGCCTTTCCTCCAGGTCCTCACTACCTGTCAAACTCCCTTTCAGTGAATCCCTTAGCGCTATCAGCTCCTCGACTGAAGAAAGCGAGTGCTTTCTCATCAACTGGTGCAGCAGCCCTATCCTGTCCTCCACCTGCTCCAGCCTTTCCTGTGAGAACTGCAGTCCATCGGAGCGACTTTGCACTTCATAACAGATATCCTCCAGCTCTATCCTCGAGCTTTCTATCCTGGATGCCAATTCTCCTGCCCCTTCCCAGTATTTCTCCACTTTCTCCAGGGCTTTCTGGGCTCCTTTCAGCTGAGCGCTCAAATCACAATTTTCTGCGGCCTCAGCCAGCAGAGCCTTGATTTCCTCTGCGTGGGATAGCTCTTTCTGCTCGGCATCCAGTTCCTCGAATTCTCCTTCGCGGAGCTTCGCCTTCTCGAGCTGCTCCCATTGGGCCTTTTTGTACTCTGCTCCAGCAGTCGAATCGGATATCTTGATTTTCAGCTCTTTAACCTGCTTTTCCAGCCCGCACATCAGTTCCCAGGCCTTCCCACATTCCTCTCTCAGTTCTTCGGAGTGTGCGAAATGGTCCAGAAGTTCCAGCTGGTACGAGCTCTTCGAAAGCAGCAGATTCTGATGCTGTGAGTGAATGTCTATCAGATAGGAGGCCAATTCCCCCAGCACCCCCGTGCTGCAAGGGCAGTCGTTCACGAAGGCTCTGGATCTTCCGGAGCGGTGTACCACCCTTCTTATCAGAATTTCCCCATCTTCGTACTCTACCCCCGCATCTTCGAGCAGTTCTCGAACTGCCTTGCCGTCCTTCACTTGAAATTCTCCCTCGACTATCAGCGAGTCTGCCCCCTCGGAAATCAGGGAAGCATCTGCCTTGGCCCCCGTAAGCAGGGAAAGGGCCCCAAGCAGAATGGATTTACCTGCTCCTGTTCGTCCCGTAATGATAACAAGACCCTCTGGAAAATCTACATCCAAAGAGTCTATCAATACGTAATTCTCAATGTGAAGGCTTCGAAGCATCAGTGGATATCCTCGT
The DNA here is from genome assembly GCA_945983015.1 of uncultured Bacteroidales bacterium. Classification (GTDB taxonomy): domain Bacteria; phylum Bacteroidota; class Bacteroidia; order Bacteroidales; family UBA932; genus Cryptobacteroides. Next base: position 8,103 of record CAMFSN010000051.1, on the reverse strand, counting down.
CGGTATGAGCCTTACGGAAAACCAACTCCCCGTTCTCATACTCAGAGATGGCGATAAGGTCCGGTTTAGGCTGACGCTCATAGTATTTCGAGATTTCTATCTGTTCCTTATTCTCGAACACCTCGTCCATACTATCGCGCTCGTTCTTAAACTCTTCAAGCCTGCGGGAAATCTCTTTCTTCTCGGCAAGGGAGATCTGGTTAGCCCTCTTGGAGAGGATTACCACTGTCTCGTAAAGATTGCCGGTTTCTTTAACCAGGTCACGTGTGTCACGTGTCACTGTGTTGATAGGTACTTTCTTAATATCCATAGTGTTTTTATTATCTCTATTATAGTTACGGAGCAGAGTTCCGCTAAAGTTTCAAAAAATTTATTTCTTCCTCACTTTTTCATACAGCGAGTCCAATTCCTTGCGATGACTGCTCTCAGGATACTCCTCCACAAAGTTCAGATAGTCATCCACAAAGATCAGATACCTTTCCTTTTGCTTGGAGGCAACGCTCAGCAAGGCGTACTTATAGGAAGACATAGTGGTATAGTAGAGTATCTCCTCGCGGTAGATGTTTTCGGCATCATCCTTCAGTACATTTTTCAAAGCTACCCTGGCCGCCTTATAGTCTTCCATAGTGTAATACAGCTTGGCATTTTCAAAAGCCTTGCGGTCCAGTCTCTCCTCCAGGTCCTCCAGCATTCTGTTACAAACGGCCACGTTAGGGGACTTGATATGAGCCGCCTTATACTCGTTAATCGCCTTGATGGCCTTGTAGGTAGGGGTCTGGTCCAATTCATACCTCAAGGTTCCCCTGTACAGACAGTCTATTCTCAGAAACTCCGCGCTCTCGGCGAATGGACTTGCCGGATAGTTGTCCAGGAAGTGCTCCAGGTTCGATTCCGCCGTATAGAAATCCTTCTGGTTATAGTTGCTCAGCGCCCAGTAGAAATTCACCGTGTCATCCTGGGCTGTGCCCTGGGATATCATAGACAGGGACTCGAAGAGTTGGGCTGACTTGGCGTATTTTCCCTTGTTGAAATAGTCAAAGGCCGCTTTGTATTTGGCATCCAGGTCGTAGCTGTTCAAAAGCTCCTCATACTGGGATTTGCAAGCTCCGGCCAATATCACGCACAGGAGCGAGGCCACAAATAATCTTCTATAATTCATTTTTAATATATTTTTCTGCTTCAAGAGCGGCTCTGCAACCGTCTGCCGCCGCCGTAACAACCTGCCTGAAATCAGTGTTTCTCACATCTCCAGCCACAAAAACACCTTTTTTCGAGGTCTTGACTCCGTCGCTGACGATATAGGAGTTCTCATCCAAAGGCAATTGGCCTCCCAACCATTCGGTATTAGGATGTCTTCCGATAGAGAGGAAAAAGCCGTCGATGCTTATCTCAAAAATCTCGCCATTCCTTTTCAGCCTCGCTCCCTTCACTCCCATAGCGTCCCCCAGAATCTCTTCTGTCACGCAGCCGAACAGAATCTCGATATTCTCCGTCTTTCTGACCCTTTCCTGCATCGCCATAGAGGCTCTGAGGTAGTCCTTCCTCACTATCATATATACTTTCTCTGCCAATCCGCTCAGATACAGGGCTTCCTCGCAGGCGCTGTCTCCTCCTCCCACCACCGCTACCTTGAGGCCTCTGTAGAAAAAGCCGTCACAGGTGGCACAGGCTGACACACCCATTCCTATGAAGCGCTTTTCACTCTCCAGTCCGAGATATTTGGCGCTCGCGCCAGTGGCTATGACCAGGGTGGTGAAAGACAGGGTCTCGCCATTTTCAAGGCTGACGGTTTTAGCCTCCAGGTCACATTCCCTGGCAGATGAACTGATGAATTCCGTCCCCAGGTTCAGGGCCTGTTTTCTCATATCCATCATCAGGCTTTGGGCGTCGCAGCCTTCAGCAAAGCCGGGATAGTTCTCGATTCTGGTGCTGGTCATAAGTTGTCCCCCTGGCTCCGGTCCTTCCACCACTGTAGGCTTGAGGGCTGCTCTGCAGGCATAAATCGCCGCTGTATATGCGGCAGGACCTCCTCCTATGATAAGACATTTGATATTTCTCATACTTTATATTATTCTGCCAATTCACACAATAGGGTAGCCTGGGTGCAGTCCAGAACCTTGACTTTCACATAGTCTCCGGCCTTGTGGGAAGTGTCGTCCCAGACGCAGACCTTGTTAGTTCCGGTTCTGCCACAAAGCCTCTCGGCACTTTTTTTCGACTCTCCTTCCACCAGCACTTCGAACACCTTTCCTAAATCCCTTCTGTTACTCTCCAGCGAAAGGCTGTTCTGCAGGGCTATAATCTCGTTAAGCCTTCTGGTCTTTTCTTCCAGAGACACGTCGTCCGGATATTTTCTGGCAGCCAGAGTCCCTGGCCTTTCGGAGTAGTAGAACATAAAGGCGGCATCGAAGCCCACTTCCCTGAACAGGGACAGGGTGGCTTGATGGTCCTCCTCAGTTTCTGAGCAGAAGCCGGCTATGACGTCCGTGGATATGGCGCAGTCAGGAATAATTTCCCTGATTTTGGCCACTCTCTCCAGGTACCACTCCCTGTTGTATCTCCTTCTCATTTTTTCCAGGATGCGGTTCGAGCCGGACTGAACCGGCAGGTGTATGTGATGGCAGATATTAGGATATCTGGCCATTACCTCTATCACTTCATCAGAGATGTCCTGAGGGTTTGAGGTGGAGAATCTCACTCTAAGCGAAGGGCTTACTTGGGCGACCATCTCCAGAAGACGGGCAAAGTCCACGTCTTCAAACTTGTAGGAATCCACGTTCTGTCCCAGAAGAGTGACTTCCTTGTAGCCTTTCTGAACGCAGTCGCAGGCCTCCCTGACTATGCTGGAAGCGTCTCTGCTTCGCTCAACCCCTCTGGTATAAGGTACTACACAATAAGAACATACGTTATTACATCCCCTCATAATGGAGATGAAGGCACTGACCCCGTTCTTATCAGTTCTGACTGGAGAGATGTCGGCATAGGTCTCCTCCCTGGAGAGGATAACGTCTATCTGGGGATATCCTTCGCCCGCTGCTTCCAACAGTTCCGGCAGCCTTCTGTACGAATCCGGTCCGGCCACGATATCCACCTTTCCGCTACTGAGCAAGGCTTCCTTCATCCTCTCTGCCATACAGCCCAGTATGCCAATGATTATCTCCCTTTTCTGCCTCTGCAGTACGAACTGGTCTATTCTGCCAATAATTCTCTGTTCCGCATTATCCCTTATCGAACAGGTATTCGCCATAATGACGTCGGCCTGAGAGATATCCTCGCAACGACTGTAGCCTTTTTTCTCCAAAATGGAAAAAACAAGCTCTGTATCAGCCACATTCATCTGGCAACCATATGTTTCTATATATACCTTTTTCATTTCGCCCCCAAAGATACGAAAATTTTATTATCTTTGGGGGATGAAAAAGGTTTTAGCGATAATGGCCGCGCTGCTCTGTCTCAGCGCCTGTTCCTCTTATAAGGACATAAAGTTCAATTCCTTTCAACTCGAGAAAGTCTCGGTCTTGGGGGCACCTCTCGGGGCCACGGTGGCTGTGGAGATAGAGAACCCCATCTTTGGCTTTGAGGTCCTGTCCTGTCAGGGGGTATTGAAGCTTTCGGGAGACAAGGTGCTGAATGTCACTTGCGAACCGTTCTATGTGGAAGGCCATTGCATCCAGACTTATCATCTGGATCTGAGCGGGACTCTCGAGCCTGGTTTCGGATTTTCCAATGTCTTGAAATTCTTTCAGGCACAGGATTTGAGAAACCTTACGCTCGACCTTGTGGTTACGGCCAAGGATCCCCTTGGTTTTAAGCACACTAAAATTAGAAATGATTTGAAGTTATGGGAAAGCGAAGTGCAGCGGCAGCAGTAATATTGGCATTGGCTTTTAATCTCAGTGCGAAGGCGCAGTCCCCTGAGACGCAGCCGGAAGTTGTTAAGCAGGATTTGGAGGAAAGTCCGGTCCCTGCTGACACTTTGGTGGTTCCGGAGGGCTTCCAGATGGTGGATTCCCTGGTCTATGTGCCCTGCAGCAGGTACACTGACAGTTTAGCAGGAAGAAATATCTTCCACATAATGCCTTATGGCGTAAGACTGACACAAAGCCCTGAACTTTATTCTGCCTCGAGAAAGTATATAGAGGAGAATGAGCAGAATGCCCTGGAAAGCGAAGGCTACAGGATTAGGATTTATTTCGATAACAGGCAGGATGCCAGAGAGGCTTCAGAGAGGGCTCAGAAGCGTTTTGAGAAACTTTTTCCGGCTTATCAGACCTACCGCAGTTACATTTATCCTAATTTCAAGGTGACTGTAGGGGATTTTCGCAGCAAGACTGATGCTCAGATAGCCCTGAAGGAGATTTCCCGCTATTTCCCGAGTGCTTTCATCGTAAAGGAGAGGATGAAGTTCCCGCAAATCTCCCTGACTGAACGATATACTGTCGATACCATTTCCATATTGGTACCTCTTAAAGATACTATAGAAGTTGACGATAAATGGCTAAGCAAGGATTAGGAATTACCCAGGTTCAAACCCAGAAACTTTCCCCTCTTCAGATTCAGACCATCAAGCTCATAGAGCTTCCGGTTCAGGACCTGGAACAGAGGGTCAGAAGAGAATTGGAGGAGAATCCTGTCTTGGATGAAAGTTCTGCTTCTGAGGAGTCTAAGGAAGTGTCTTTGGATGAACTTCAGAAACAGGATGACTATATCCCTGATTATAAGACGAAAGTTTCGAACTGGGGAAAGGATGCCAGACCTGAATACAATACTTTTTCGGTAAAGGAGAGTTTCTTTCAGAATCTCTATGACCAGCTGTCTTTTAGGAATTTGTCCGAGCAGGACAGAAATATTGCTGCTTTCATAGTGGGGTCCTTAGACCAGGACGGATATCTCAGAAGGGATTTGGACTCGCTGGTGGATGACTTGGCATTCAGGGCCGGGATAGAGTGTGAGAGAGAGGATGTGGAGAGACTTCTGAAGGTGGTGCAGTCGCTGGACCCTGCGGGAGTAGGAGCCAGGGACTTGCGGGAATGCCTCTTGTTGCAGTTGAAGGCGGCGAAAGGCAATGAGGATTCGAGATTGGCATACAGCATACTGGAAAAGGACTTCGACAATTTCGCGGGCAAGCACTACGATAAGATAATGCAGAGCAGGGGAATAGACCAGGCGAGGATGAAGCGGGTCCTGAAACTGATTCTTCGGCTTAATCCTGCCCCTGGGGGAGCCATTTCGGATTCTTATCAGGACGTGGCCGACCAGATAGTGCCGGATTTCATTCTGCAGGAAGAAGATGGGCAGATATCTTTCACTATGCCACGCTTCAACATTCCGGAGATTCGGATAAACAAAAAATATGCGGCTATGCTTGAGCAGGCTAAGGCTGGCAGTGAAAAGGAGCAGAAGGAGGCCGCGAGCTTTGTGAAGGAGAAGCTGGACAGCGCCAAGTGGTTTATCGAGGCCTTGAAACAGAGGCAGAATACCTTGAATAAGACTATGCAGTCCATTATCAATTTCCAGTATCCTTTCTTCGCGAGCGGGGATGAGGCCAAGCTCAAGCCTATGATTCTGGAAGACATAGCGAAGGACACGGGATTTGATATTTCCACCATATCCAGAGTGGTGAACAGCAAGTATATAGAGACTCCGTATAAGATTTATCCTCTGAAGTATTTCTTCTCAGAAAGTCTGGTGAACAAGGCCGGAGAGGAGATTTCCACCCGAGAGGTGAAGACCATTTTGAGGCAGATAGTGGATTCTGAAGACAAACACAAGCCGCTCACGGATGAACAGCTTGTGTCAGAATTGTCCGCCAAGGGATATAAGGTAGCTCGCAGAACCATAGCGAAGTATCGCGATCAACTCGGAATTCCTCTCGCCCGTCTGCGTAGGGAACTTTAAAGCTTAGGGCCGTAGCACAGATCACCTGCATCTCCTAATCCAGGTACGATGTAGGAGTGGTTTGTGAGTTCAGGGTCTATGGCTGCCACCCATAGGGTGCTATCTGCCGGCATTGTTTTCTTCAGGTTTTCCACCGCCTGGGCACTGGCAAATGGACATACCAGATGTAATTTCCCCGGAGTTCCGCCTTCATTGCATAGCACCTCGTAGGCGACCTGTACGGAGGAGCCTGTGGCGAGCATAGTGTCGGCGAGGATCAGAGTCTTGCCTTCGAGCTCAGGACAGGTACAGTATTCGGTATGGATATGGAATTCTCCTTCGCTGTCGTACTTTCTGTAAGCGGCCACAAAGGCGTTCTCGGCCGAATCAAAACAATCCAAAATACCATCGTGAAGAGGGAGTCCTGCACGTAGAATAGTGGCTACAACTACTTTTTCGTCAGGAACTTGAAGGCTGGCGATACCCAGAGGTGTGGTAACCGAGAGGCTTTCCCCGTGGAGAGTCTTGCTTATTTCATAAGCGAAAATCTGACCCAGTCTTTGGAGATTCGTTCTGAATCTGTGACTGTCTTTCTGAAAATCTTTGTCCCTAAGTTGGGCGACATAGGAATTGAGAATTGAGCTTGTTTCTCCGAGATTGATGACTTTCATATATTTATAGTATTAGAGTTCCATTACAGTCCGAAGGCTTCCCTTATCTTGTCCACCATATCCAATTTCTCCCAGCCGAAGAACTGTAGCCCGTCCTGGACATAAGGTTTTCTGCCGAAATGTCCATAGGCCGCCGTAGCTTCGTAAATCGGGGCTTTCAACTGGAATCTTTCCACTATGGCCGCTGGTCTGAGGTCGAACAGCTCCCTGACCTTGTCTGCGATAAAGGCGTCAGTCTTCTCTCCAGGGCCTTCTCCCACGTGCGAGCTGCCGTAACTATCTATGAACACGCTCACCGGCTCGCTCACGCCTATGGCGTATGCCAATTGTACCAGCACCTCGTCCGCGACTCCCGCTGCGACCAGATTCTTAGCAATGTGTCTGGCAGCATAGGCTGCGCTTCGGTCCACTTTCGAAGGGTCTTTGCCCGAAAATGCTCCGCCGCCGTGGGCGCCCCTTCCACCGTAGGTGTCCACTATGATCTTGCGTCCGGTAAGTCCGGTGTCTCCCGCAGGCCCTCCGATTACAAATTTGCCGGTAGGGTTCACCAGCAGTCTGTAAGTTCCGTCAAAGAGGGCGGCGGTCCGCTCCGGCAGGCTTTCTATCAGTCGAGGCAGCACTATCTCGCGTACGTCTTTTTCTATGCGGCTGTGCATAGCCTCGTCACTGTCGAATTCATCGTGCTGGGTGGATAGCACTATGGTATGGACTCGCTGAGGATGATGCTTGGCAGAGAATTGAATGGTAAATTGGCTTTTCGCGTCAGGGCGGAGATAAGGCATAGGGCTGTTTTCCTCCTTACGGATGTCGGAAAGGATGCGGAGAAGGGCGTGGGAAAGGGACAGGGCGAGGGGCATATACTCCTCAGTGTCCTTGCAGGCATATCCGAACATCATTCCTTGGTCGCCGGCTCCCTGCTCTTCGGGATGCTCGCGGACCACTCCTCTGTTAATGTCTGCGCTCTGTTCGTGTATGGTGGAGATTATTCCGCAGGAATCCGCATCGAACTTGTATTCGGAGCGGGTGTAGCCTATCTTGCGGATTACTCTTCTGACTGTCTCCTGGATGTCCACGTAGGCGTGGTCCGAGCGGACCTCACCTCCCACTACGACCAGACCTGAGGTGCAGAAAGTTTCGCAAGCGACCTTAGCTTCAGGGTCCTGACGCAGGAATTCGTCAAGTATGGCATCTGAAATCTGATCGGCAACCTTGTCAGGATGCCCTTCGGAGACTGACTCCGATGTAAATAGATAGTTCATCATTTTAGCATTTTTTGTACGAGGTTGCAAGCATACAAATCTGTCCTCGTAAGTTAAAGTTTACAAAGATACTCCAAATAATTAGAATCGGCAAGTTAAAGTATGGGGTTTTTGAGTATTATTATTAGTATATTTGCGAGCGAAAATTTTAACTTAATTTTTATTTATGAATCAAAATTTTAAAAGATTTGTATCTGTTTTGGCAGCAATGCTTTCGGGCCTTGTCGCCTTTGCGCAGGTCACAACGTCGAGTATCAGCGGTAAGGTCACCGATGTGAACGGTGCCCTCCCTGGAG
>CAMFSN010000050.1 GCA_945983015.1 uncultured Bacteroidales bacterium | reverse complement strand
AGGCTGATCTCCTTAGCTTTGACGTCTTTGTAAGTAAGACCGAAGAATACTTTTTCAGTAGAGATGGAGTCTGTGTACCATCTGGTTTCGTACTTTTTAACCGAGTCGAGGACATAAGCCTGGTCCTCGAGGGCTACCTTACTGAGATCAAAGGCCTCGGCTTTGCTTTCAGCATAGTTCTGAGCCTTTTTCTCCAGGATGCCTGATACAGCCGTGAATGAGAGCTGATAGATGCAGGCGATTGCAAGTACGATGGTGACAAATCTGATTGCGCCTTTACTTTGCATAATGTTTTTATAATTTTAATATTTAATTTTCCTTATTAAACCATAAAGCCCGCAAATTTACAAAATTTTTCCCATAAAGAAAGGACTAATCCATTAATTTATTATTTTTGTGGCGATAAGCATAAATGCCCGGGATGAAGAGATTTACAGGCCTTTTAAGCTTCCTTTTCTTTTTGTTTCTGCCCTTTCAGACAGGGGCTCAACAACTTGACAGTCTGATAAGGGACGCGAAGAGTTATAGGGACAGCTATAATTACGAAAAAGCTATAAGATGTTATGAATTGGCGCAGGAATTGGCCGCCGATTCCCTGTCTCGTGTGCAATTGGGAGAGGAGATACAGAGATGCGACAGCGTATTGGCCCAGACCCAGCAGGTACCGGTGCTTAAGGTGGTGGCCAGGGCCCGTTTTTCCCTTCGGGATTTCTTCCTGTATTATCCCTTGCCGGACAAGTCATTCCGTCAGGTGGAGGGGACTCCGCAGTATATTTATCATCCTGGTCCCGAGGATGAGCTTTATCTAAGTCAGAATGAGGGAGAGGAGAGGCTTTTCTCTATGACTTACGAGGATAAGCTCTACTATTCCGCCGTCAGTGAAGATGGGTATGGCGGATATGACCTGTACTACTGTGACTGGGATGAGAATCTGGGGGAATGGTCAGAAGCCAGAAATCTAGGCTTCCCATATTCCTCTTCTGGAGATGACTTTCTATTTATGGAGACGGAAGACGGGATGTTTAATCTCTTCGCCTCTAACCGCTCCTGCTCAAAGGACAGCGTATATGTCTATGTGATAGATAAGAATGCTTCTGTGGACTACACCACTTACACGACGGATTCCTCCAGGGTAGAGATGGCTCAACTCATTCCTGAGCTAAGTCAGAACACACTTATCGGGGGAGCATCCCTTCCGGAGAGCGATCCTTGGGCCGAGCGCTATCAGTCACTGGTGGAAAGGGAGCGGGAGCTAGCCTCTTTGATGGAGAGAGCCAGCAGCGAAGAGCGTCCTACCTACCAGGCCGAACTGGAACAATTGGCAGAGGAAAGAATCCGCGTGGAAGAGTACATATTCAATTCTAACGCACGCACACGTGAGATAAGCGAGGAAGTGGACAGGGAAGTGGCAGGAGTTGAAGGCTCCTTCATCTTCTTGAAGCGGAACATAGGCAAGCCTATTAGACTTCATTATATCAACTATTGATTATGACACCGACTCTAATTATCATTAGCCTCATATTCTTCGGAGTGATAGCCCTTCTGGCCGAATTCCTGATATTCACAGGAATTGGCATAAGCGGAATACTGGGATTGGCATCCTTGATTTATTCTTCAGTCTATGCCTTTCAGAATCTTGGAGCAAAGGCAGGAACCATAGTGACAGCCATAGACGTGCTGATCATTATAGTGATGCTGGTGTTTATGCTTAAGGAAAAGACCTGGAAAAGACTCGAACTCAAGGATGAGATCAGGGCCTCTGTCCAAAACGACAGCCAGAAGGTCTCTCTCGGGCAGAAAGGTCACAGTCTTACCAGGCTCGCCCCTCGCGGAACCGTCCGTTTCGAAGGCTTGAGCTGTGAGGTCTGCTCTGCCGACGGGAAACTGATAGACCCCGAGACCGAAGTGGAGGTCGTAGCCATCGAGAATAATCAGATTCTTGTAAAACCTGTTAATAATTAATAAATTATGACACAAATCATCATCTGGGTTGCGGTAGTTATCGTAGCTCTTATCATCCTTTTATGGTTCTTTCCTGTCGGGATGTGGTTTCAGGCTATCCTGTCAGGCGTACGCATCTCCCTGCTCCACCTCGTGCTGATGCGTTGGAGAGGCGTCAACCCTTCCACCATCGTGGTCGCTATGATTACCGGCACTAAGGCCGGCTTAAGATTGAATGCCAATGAACTTGAGGCCCACTACCTGGCCAAGGGTAATGTCGGCAAGGTCGTAATGGCCCTCATTTCCGCTGCCAAGGCCAATATCCCTCTGGATTTCCAGATGGCTGCTGCGATAGACCTGGCCGGCCGCGACGTGTTCGAGGCTGTGCAGATGTCCGTAAATCCTAAGGTTATCAACACTCCTCCGGTAACAGCTGTGGCCAAGGACGGTATCCAGCTGATTTGCAAGGCCAGAGTAACCGTCAGGGCGAATATCAAGCAACTCGTCGGAGGTGCCGGAGAAGAGACCGTGCTCGCCCGTGTAGGAGAGGGTATAGTATCCTCCATAGGTTCAGCCGATAGCCACAAGGACGTGCTCGAAAATCCGGACAAGATATCCAAGCTTGTACTGGGCAAGGGTCTGGATGCGGGAACCGCTTTCGAGATTCTCTCAATCGATATCGCTGACATAGATGTGGGCAAGAACATCGGCGCCGTGCTTCAGATGGATCAAGCCGAGGCAGATAAGAACATCGCTCAGGCCCGTGCCGAGGAGCGCCGTGCCATGGCCGTAGCCCTCGAGCAGGAGATGAAGGCCAAGGCCCAGGAGGCCCGCGCCACTGTTATCGAAGCTGAAAGTCAGGTGCCTCTCGCTATGGCTGAGGCCTTTAGAAACGGCAATCTCGGTATCATGGACTATTACAGGATGAAAAACATCCAAGCCGATACCGAGATGCGTGAATCTATCGCTAAGGATTAACAGTAGCGATTACTGTCTTTTATAAGGCCTTCGATCTGAACCCTCAGTTCGGAGGCTTTTTCTGTAAGCAGATCCTCCACATTCAGGTGCAGACGATACCTCCAGTGGTGATTAGGGTCAGCAGGCTGGTTTATCCTCTCGTTCTCGAAGTCCTTTCTGCGAAGCGTCTCGTCCAGAGCAATCCAGTCCTGAATAGGGAAGATTGCCAGCATACAGCAGGAGTTCAGGTGATCCCAAAGAACCCGTCTTACTTCCCAGGCAGGCATATCCCCCTTGCCAGCCTCCAAATTTTGGAGACGGAGGTTAGCCATGTCGTGGCTGGAGGTAGCACATACGCTGAGGTAAGGCCAGGCGTGGCCCTTATCCATTTGTGTCATCTCCAGAGAAAGGATCTTCCAGTGGTCCATAACTCCAGGCACACAGTCTGGAACCATACCCAGATCTTCACCGCAGGCCAGCATTCCGCTTGCACTCAGCAGTTCAGGCAGTTTCCTTTCGGCATTCTTTCTCCAGAACTCATCGTGACGATGATAGAAGAAATCAGTGTAAAGGGCGTTGTAACGGTCTTTCTGCCACTGAGCCAGTTTAGATGTATCAGGAGTAATCATTGGCTGATAGAAGCCAGGGTGACGAGGATCCTCCAGGAACAAGCCCTCGCGAGGCAACTGCATAAAGTAAATCTCATCAGCGCTATATGGCAGGGCAGGGTTAAAGTGTCCCATCAGGCCACTCTTATATTCTGAAGGAATCTCCCAGATTCTGAAGAATCCCAGGATATGGTCTATTCTGAAGGCATCGAAGTATTCGCTCATCTTCTTCAGGCGGCTCTTCCACCAGGCGAAGTCATCCTTTGCCATCTCGTCCCAGTTATAGGTAGGGAAGCCCCAGTTCTGACCATCCTTGGAGAAATAATCAGGTGGTGCGCCTGCGCAGGAGTCCAGGTTGAAAAGTTCAGGATGGAAGTAGGCATCAGCGCTGTCGGAGCTCACTCCGATAGGCAGGTCACCTTTCAGGGAGATACCCTTTGAACGGGCATAAGAGACTTCCTCGCTCAACTGCTTGTCCAGATGATACTGAATCCAGCAGTGGTACTCAGCCTCATTGGCATCCCTCTGTGCACAGAATTCGGCATATTCGTCAAGCCAATAGGCATTCTCCTTATAGAACTTCACGTAAGCCTTGCTCTCCAGGTCTTTGGCACCCCTGTTAAGGAAGGCCTTGCGGACAAGTGCCATCTTCTCTTTGAATACCCGAGGATAATCCAATTCAGGCAGGGCATTGAGTTCCGCCTGTTTCTTTTTGAAGCTGGCAGTCTCCTTCACTCCCAGGTCCTGAAGATGAATATACAGCGGGTGAAGGGCGAAACTGCTCACCGGACTATATGGATAGGAATCCTTCCACTCGCCTTTGCGGGTGGTGTCGTTGATAGGCAGAAGCTGGATGATGGATTGGCCTGTAGAGGCGGCCCAGTCCACCAGGGGCCTGAGGTCCCGGAACTCGCCGATTCCGAAATCCTTCTCGCTTCTCAGGGAGAATACAGGAATCGCAGTGCCGGCTCCACGGAAGCCTGGTCTGTCGAATTTCTCAGCCTGATGTTTCTGTGGGAAAGGGCAGCCGGCTATGGGACAGTCGATCCAACTGTCCACAATCTCGGCACTCTTCTGACGGCCATTTGGTTTCGCGCTATGTTTGTCCCACTCCATACGGGAGATAAGACCATCACGCATAAGCAGATAAGAGTATTCTTTCAGATCTGCGACACTTACTTTGTCCACAGTGACACTCCAGATGTCACCGCTGTTCCACTCCATCGGATACTTGCGACCCTTCAGGGACAGGGCCAGACTCTCACCCCAAATGGTGTGATATTCAATCTTAAATGTTACTTGCATATTAGACCTTGTAGTATAATTTCATTATTTTCGCAAAAAGTCGTGCAGGCAGCACCACTTTCGCGAATATAGCTAATCTTTGTAAAAAACTAGCTATAACATAATGGTAAGCAGGACGAGGAGTGCGAATAATGCGACGAATCTTTTTAGCCAGGAATTCCGGCTTCAAACCGCCTTTCTCGTCTTTTTCTATACTAGCAAGGGAATTCTTGTAACCCGGATAGATTTCGTGTACCTGAGGATTGTCCACGCTCTTTCTCTGGGCGGTAAAGGAAGTGGCGAAATCCCCCGGTTCTATGGTGGTGACTTTGATTCCAAAGCCACTCACTTCCAGCCTAAGGGCTTCGCAGTAACCCTCAATGGCGAATTTCGAAGCACTGTACATTCCCTGATAAGGCAGTCCTATCAGACCTCCTATGCTACTGAGGCAAATGATATGTCCGCCGCCCTGCCTTCTCATTATGGGAACTATCTGCCGGATATAGCGTACCATACCCATAAAGTTCACATCCATCTGTCGTTGGCAGTCCTCAATGGAACAGAACTCCAGCGGCCCGCCAATGCCCATTCCGGCGTTGTTGATAAAGACATCGATACGGCCCTCGGCATCCATCACTTCCTTTACGGCTCTTTCCACGTCTTCCTGAATGGTGGATTCAGCCTTGATATAATGCACTCCGGGGATAAAGTCATTGGCTTTCCTATGGGTGCCATAGACCTTGTGGCCATCGGCCTGAAGGGCTTCAGCCATAGCTTTACCGAATCCCGAAGTGATTCCAGTTATGAGGATAACCATAAGTTATTCGATGATGCCCACCTGCTTGAACACTTTCGTCAGTTTCTCCACTGCGATGTCGATATGCTCTTTCGTGTGGGTAGCCATCAGGGCGAAACGGATAAGCACATCCTTCTCAGCCACTGCCGGAGCGATTACAGGGGTGATGAACACACCTTCCTCGTAGGCCAATTTTACCACGGTCAGAGCCTTTGTGGTGTCCCTTACCATCAGTGGGATGATAGGCGACTGGGTAGCGTTGATGTCGAAGCCATTGTCTCTGAACTTCTTCCAGGCATAGCGGGTGATGTCCCAGAGGTGCTCCAGTCTTTCAGGTTCTTCCTGCATTATATCCAGAGCCCTTGAGGCGGCTGCCACTGCGGCCGGAGTCATAGAGGCGCTGAAGATCAGTGAGCGGGAAGTGTGCTTGATGAAGTTGATGACTGTAGAGCTTCCGGCTATAAATCCACCCAGGGAGCCAAAGCTCTTGGAGAAGGTACCCATAATCAGGTCCACCTTATCCGTCAGGCCGAAGTAGTCGGCTGTACCTGAGCCGTTCTTTCCGAACACGCCCAGACCGTGAGCGTCATCCACCATCACTGCAGCATTATATTTCTCGGCCAATTCACAGAGTTGTGGAAGCGGACAGAGGTCTCCGAGCATAGAATATACTCCATCCACCACGATGAGCTTCGGAGCTTCTGCTTCGCAGACCTTCAGTTTTTGCTCCAGGGCAGACATATCGTTGTGCTTGAACTTATATACCGTGCTCCAGGACAGGCGGCTGCCGTCTATGATGCAGGCGTGGTCGGTATCGTCCAGCAGGATATAGCCTCCACGTCCTCCCAGCGCGCTCACCACTCCCAGATTAACCTGGAAGCCGGTGCTGAAAGTAACCGCAGCTTCTTTTCCTACGAATTTGGCCAATTTTGCTTCGAGTTCCTCGTGAATGTCGAGGGTACCGTTAAGGAATCGGCTTCCGGAACAGCTGGTACCATATTTTTCAATGGCTTTGATAGCAGCTTCCTTAAGCCTCGGATCATCTGAAAGTCCCAGATAGGAGTTTGATCCGAACATCAGCACTTCTGAGCCGTCTGCCATCTTTACGACGGGATCCTGGCCCGAGGAGATAGGCTTGTAGTACGGGTAAATACCTGCAGCCTTGGTCTCTTGAGGCAGAGTGAACTTAGCACATACCTCGTTAAGTAATGCATTCATTTTTAAATAGGTTTAGATTTTTGTACGCCGCAAAGATAAGTAAATTTTTTATTTCACTTCCAAAACGGCTCCGTGGTCCTCCACTATGGCACGCTTAAAGCGCTCAGTATAACCAGGTTGGCTCAATCCGTCAGGGATGCCCTCACTATACTCGCTATGACGGAAACTCCCGTCTTCATTTTGAGCCTTGACGTTGCCGTCTATGAATTTCACTAAAAGCAGCTGATCTAGTTCTACCCATTTCTCGAAAATCTCATCTGCGCTTTCGCAGCTGAACTTAGTCATCTCCCTTATGGCTTTTTTGTGCTTGCCTTTTTCCAAAAGTGCGCAGAGCCTGCTGTCCATAGCAGGAATCCTTTCCTCTATCTGCCAATTCTCCCAGAGGTCTATTTCCTTTCTTACTATCGGCTCCATCTGATCATACATCTTGTAGCAAGCCTGGGCTATGCGGTTGCAGATCCAGAAGGCAGAGCTAGGGGAGTAGTGCAGCAGGTCTCCGTTTCCCACCTCAAAGCAGTGAGGAACACGGCTGGAGTTGATATAGCAAGGTGTCAGGTAGGAAGTGGCGGCATCATCCGTTCCGAACCATATGAGTGCACCCACCTCACGAGGCAGATTTCCTCTGGATTGAGCCACGAACCAGAAGCCGGTCTGCTGGGTGGCTATGGCCCTTTCGTTAAGGTAGGACTTTCCATCCACTTCGAAGTACATAGGTCTCCAACGGTATGGGCAGGCATTCCCGCCGGCGCCGGCATCCACTCTCATATCCATAGGAGTCCCCTCGTAGTGGTCTCTCATCGCATCTGCCACGTCTTTGACGCTGAGCTTGCGGGAAGGTTTTACGAAGAGAGGCATTTCGCCATCGAGCTCGTAGCCCATCACGTGCTGAAGATAGTTGGCGGCGGGTTCGGATACCAATTGGCCTTCCTTTTCATAGGTGAAGACGCCGTCGCAGAGTATGTTGAACGCAGACCAGGCGCGGGCTTCGCAGCCCCTGGCCCCACCGAAATCCATAGGATTGTAGGCGGCACGGAAGCTGAATTCCTCGTCTTTTCCCTCGAACCAGCCCATCTTGCGGGCGTAGTCGATAACGTCGGGAGCGTAGAGGCAGTTTTCCGGATCATTCAGAGGGAAGCGGCAGATGCGGGCCTGGTTTGCGTGGGCGCAGATGTATCCGTCAGGGATGCGGCGGGCCACCCACACTATGCCTTTTTCTTCGCCTTTCCCTACCAGATCCATTACCCAGGCCTCCTGGGTGTCGGCGATGGAAAAGCTCTCTCCTTCGGACGGATATCCGTAAGTGTTAGCCAGCTCTACTATGCAGGCTATGGCTTCGCGGGCAGTACGGCAGCGCTGAAGGGCTATATAGATAAGGGAGCCGTAGTCCATTATGCCCTTAGGATTGATTTGGCTCTCGCGACCTCCCCAGGTGGTTTCGGCTATGATGAGCTGATGCTCGTTCATATTGCCCATTGTCTGGTAAGTGTGGCCTATCTGACTGATGCTGCCCAGCGGCTTTTGGCTGTCCCATTCGACTATTTGCAGCGGGCTGCCTGCCTTATGGTCTGCTCTGGGATGGAAGTAGAGTTCTCCATAGAGCCAATGTGAATCGGCGGCATAGGAAATCATACAAGAGCCGTCCTTGCTGGCTCCGCGACTTACGATGATGTTCGTGCAGGCTTCTGAAATGCTTGTGCTCAGAAGTAAGAGTGAGGCGATAAAAATGCTCAGCTTTTTCATTTTATTTGATAATTGTTTATTTTTGCCTTCGTTTTGAACGCAAATCTAATGAAATATTTTTGTTTGGCATTAGCATTGGCCTTATCTGTGCCGCTGATGGCGCAGCAGCAGAGTCCCGAGGATCAGGAAAAGAAACTGCGGGAGAGCATAGAGACTATGCTGGAGAAGTACGAACAGACCTTGGAGCTGGAGTATTGGCAGGTCTTTTATCTGGATTCCATTATGACTCACGACTATGGGGCCATGATGAAGGAATTGGAGAGCAAGAGCAAGGCCAAGGTTGAAAATTCGGATATCTATATCCAGGTTCAAGACAAGTGGAACGAGCAGATGTATAATTCCTTCCGTAAGGTGCTTAACGAGGAGCAGTGGAACAAGTATCTTAAGCAGGGAGCTGCCCGAGATAAGAAATCAAGGGATAAAAGACAGGAAAAAAAGAACAGATAGGATATGAAACGCGAAGATATAGAAAGACTCATCGGGGAACTTAATACCCTGAAATGCAATTCTTTGAAGATGGTCGAGGAGGCTAGGATCAAGTATTTGGGAAAGAAGGGGGAGATTACGGCTCTGTTTGAGGAATTCCGTAACGTGGATAAGGATTCGAAGAGGGAGTTCGGCAAGCCTCTTAACGAACTCAAGCAGGTTGCCATCGCTAAGATAGAGGAGTTGAAAGCCGCTTTGGATGAGGCTGGAGCCGCTCTGGAAGCGAGTGAAGACCTGACTATGCCTGGGGATGAATTGGAACTTGGCTCCCGTCATCCGGTAAGTATCGTCAGGGAGGAGATAGTGAACATCTTCCGCAAATTTGGCTACGATGTGGCTGAGGGTCCTGAGATAGAGGACGACCACCACGTATTTGAGGCACTTAACTTCCCGGCTAACCATCCTGCCCGTGATATGCAGGATACTTTCTTTATCTCCGCCGGTCATCTGAATCCTCTGCTTCTTCGCACTCACACCTCCTGCGTGCAGGTTCGGGCTATGGAGACTATGCCTCTGCCTATCAGGGTGGTATGCCCGGGAAGAGTTTTCCGTAATGAGGCTATCAGCGCCCGCGCTCACTGTATTTTCCATCAGATAGAGGGCTTGTATATAGACGAGAATGTGACTTTCGCCGATCTTAAGCAGGCCATTCTGCTTTTTGCCAGGGAGATGTTTGGTCCTCAGACTCAGATTCGTATGAGGCCAAGTTACTTCCCATTCACGGAACCTTCCGCTGAGGTGGACGTGAGCTGTAATATCTGTCACGGCAAGGGCTGTAATATCTGCAAGGGTACCGGCTGGTTGGAAATTATGGGTTGTGGTATGGTGGATCCTAATGTGCTGGAGGCCTCGGGGATAGACAGTAAGAAGTACAGCGGCTTTGCTTTCGGAATGGGATTGGAGAGAATCGCTATGCTGAAGTGGCAGGTGAATGATCTGCGTCACTATTTTGAGAATGATCTTCGCTTCCTTAGGGAGTTTAATACCTCTCTGGAGGTGTAAATATTATTATAAATTTTCAACGTATGAAAAAGTTAATTTGTACTCTTGCAGCTTTAGCACTTTGTGGCGTAGCTGCCCTGGCTCAGGATGTTATCGGAAAATGGAAATTGGAAGATGGCAGCGCTATCGTTGAAGTCTATAAGAATGGCGACAACTATAATGGAAAGATAGTATGGCTGGCTGAGCCTAATGACGCTGAAGGGAATCCTTTAAAGGATCTCGCTAATCCTGACCCTAAGCTTCGTTCTCGTCAGGTTCTGGGCTTGAATATGCTTGAGGGCCTGGTAAAGGAAGGCGATAAGTATGTTAAGGGGAATATTTATGACCCGGGTTCCGGAAAGACTTATTTCTGTAATATGAAGGTAAACGGGGATGTCCTTAAAGTTACCGGTTCCCTTGACAAGAAAGGCCTTATCGGTCGTAAGATGGATTGGTATAGAGTAAAGGAATAATTCTAAAATCTAAATCAAATACAATGAGGGCGGCTAAGTTCAATTAGTCGCCCTCAATAAATATATCAATAACTTATATATGGTTTCTCCAACCAAAAATGTCAATTATACTGTTTAGGTCGCGTAATGGAGGCCCTGGGGTATAAAAAACCTCAGCGATGTGCTGAGGCTTGGGGTAAAATAGACATTTATGGTTGATGACCTTGACATTTATGGTCGGTGTGACGAGTCTATTTTCTCTTCTTCTTTTTTTCTCTTCTCTTCTCTTCTCATCTCTTCTCATCGTTAAAGCATAGGTACCATTTTATGAAGTTGATGACAGCTTCTTCCGAGAGCCTCCGGTGCAAGCTCAGCTGATCTTTGTCAGATTCCGTGAGCAAATCGGCCTTTTTACTCACCGATGGGATCTGAAAACACTATGCCGTGAGCAAAACCGCTTTTTTACTCACCGATGGGCCTTGGAAGACGGGTTCCGTGAGTAAATTGAGGTTTTTACTCACCGATGACTCCTGAAAACCCTGTCCCGTGAGCAAATCGGCCTTTTTACTCACCGTGGACCCTTGATGTAAAAGGAAAAAGGGGAAAACCACCGAAAAATGTCAATTATACTGTTTAGGTCGCGGGATGGTGGCCTTAGTGCATAAAAAAACCTCAGCGATGTGCTGAGGCTTGGAGCGGAAAACGGGGCTCGGACCCGCGACCTCAACCTTGGCAAGGTTGCGCTCTACCAACTGAGCTATTTCCGCGATGGGAATGCAAAGATAGATGCTTTTTTTGAAAATTACAAAATTTTCTTCAAAAATTTTAAGTGCCTCGGACGAGTATGGCCATATCGGGAACTATCGAAGATTTATATCTCAAGCGGTGAGTTGAAATAATACTCGAAAAAGGTGACCAAATGTGGCCGATTGTTGTAAGTTGTGGTTAAAACGTGGTCAAAATTTATTTGTTATTCTGCCGAATACTACCGAACTTTGACCGCTAATGATTGCATATATGAAAAAGTATCTGTTTGCCATTGCCGCACTGTCGCTGCTGTTGGCCTGCACGCCGGAAGAGAATGGTGGGGATAAGATTGTCCATGTGGCAGGTATCTCCCTAGAGGCGAAGAATGTTTCGGCAATCAGCGCAGTACTGGCTGGCAAGGCGAATCTCGTTTCCTCCGTTGCCTCAGACCTGAAATTCGGCTTCCAGTATTCGAAGTCCGCCGGTATCCTGCCGTCCAATTCTACGACAATCGAGTCGACCGATGCCGATGCTTCTTACAACTATACAGCGGCAATCACCGGCCTCGACCCTGAGACCAAATACTACTTCCGCAGTTTTGTCCGCCAGAACGGTCAGGACA
>CAMFSN010000049.1 GCA_945983015.1 uncultured Bacteroidales bacterium | reverse complement strand
ACACGTAAGGAGTCGTCGGCAGCGTCAGATGTGTATAAGAGACAGGCTTTGGGAGGTGCTATTATAGCTCTGACCATTTATATCGCAGTGTACCGCCTTGTATATAAAGGTAGGGCTAATTCCATTATCGAGAAGGCTACTGCCGATGCTGAGAACATCAAGCAGAGTAAAATGCTAGAGGCAAAGGAGCATTTTCTTCAGCTCAAAAGCGATTATGACCGTAAGGTGAACGATAAGAACAATCAGCTTAGGGACAGGGAGAATAATATCCGCAGCAAGGAGACTTCCCTGAATCAGCTTTCTTCGGAACTTGGCCGTCGTCAGAAGGACTTGGAGTCTCAGAAATCTCAGCTCAACGCGGATAGGGACAGACTCGCTAAAAAGGAGCAGGAAGCTGAAAAGCTCATAGAGCAGGCTAAGAAGGAACTCGAGGCTGTAGCCGGAATCAGTGCCAATGAGGCTAAGAATATGCTCGTGGAGAGTATGAAGGCCGAGGCCCGCAGCGAGGCTCAGTCCTATATCAACGACACTATGGACGAGGCCCGTCTGAATGCATCCAAGGAGGCAAAGCGTATCGTTATCAACACTATACAGCGTACTGCCACTGAGACTGCCATTGAGAATGCCGTTACCACTTTCCCTATTGAGAATGACGATGTGAAGGGACGTATCATAGGAAGGGAAGGTCGTAACATCAGGGCTTTGGAGGCAGCCACAGGGGTGGAGATAGTAGTGGATGACACTCCTGATGCCATTCTGCTTTCTGCTTTCGATCCGGTGAGAAGGGAAGTGGCCAGACTTGCTCTGCATCAGCTCGTTATAGATGGTCGTATCCATCCTGCCCGTATCGAGGAAGTGGTGACGAAGGTTAGCCGTCAGCTTGAGGAAGAGATACTTGAGACTGGTAAGAGGACCTGCATAGACCTGGGAATTCACGGTATGAACATAGAGTTGGTCAAACTCATTGGCCGTATGAAGTATCGTTCTTCCTATGGACAAAACCTTCTGCAGCACTCCAGGGAGGTGGCCAATATCTGTTCCATCCTGGCAGCGGAACTTGGCCTGAATCCTAAGCTTGCGAAGCGTGCCGGACTATTGCACGATATAGGTAAGGTCAGCGAGGAGGATCCGGAACTGCCTCACGCACTTCTGGGTGCCAAGCTCGCAGAGCAGTACAAGGAGCGTCCGGAGGTGGTGAACGCTGTAGGCTCTCACCACGAGGAGATGGAGATGACTTCCATCTATTCACCTCTGGTTCTGGTAGGCGATGCCATTAGCGGCGCCCGTCCTGGAGCCCGTCGTGAGGTTATCGAGAGTTACATTAAGAGACTAAAGGGTATGGAAGATCTCGCCAGCTCTTACAAGGGAGTCACCAAGTCCTACGCCATCCAGGCCGGTAGGGAACTCCGTGTAATAGTAGGCGCTGAGGAAGTCTCTGACGAACAGGCGGCTCGCCTGTCCACTGACATCGCTCAGCGCATTCAGGATGAGATGACCTATCCAGGTCAAGTTAAAATTACGGTGATTAGAGAGACCCGCTCAGTGGCTATAGCCAAGTAAGAGAGCTAGAGTCTTTCTATCATCTTTTCGAACAAGGCAGTCATCTTGCAAGCAGCTTGATCGGCTGCCTTTACTATTTCTTCTCCGTCGGTATGATAGTCCTCCGGCATATCGTCGTGGGCGAGATCCGTTACCACTGACATTCCGAAGCAGGTGAGTCCGCAGTGACGGGCCACTATAATCTCAGGGATGGTACTCATTCCCACTACGTCACTGCCTATCTTACGGAAGAACTTGTATTCTGCAGGGGTTTCGTAGCAAGGTCCTGTGCATCCTATGTACACGCCATCCTGCAGTTTGAGTCCCATTTCGGCGGCTATCTCGTGGGCGAGTTTCCTGAGCCCGGAATCATAAGGTCTGGTCATATCAGGGAAACGAGGCCCGAACTCCTCGAGGTTTGGTCCTATCAGAGGATTAGGCAGGAGATTGATGTGGTCTTTAAGTACGACCAGGTCTCCGATGGAATAGCTGAGATTAAGTCCACCAGCAGCGTTGGAAACGAAGAGATAGGATATGCCCAGGAGTTTCATAACTCTTACAGGGAAGGTGACCTGCTCCATCGTGTAGCCTTCATAGTAATGGAAACGGCCCTGCATAGCGAGGACTTTCTTACCTGCCAGGTCTCCGAATATGAGATTCCCTTTGTGACCTACTGCGGTACTTTCCGGAAATCCTGGAATATCTTTGTAAGGGATGGTGACAGGATTTTGGATATGGTCCGCCAGGGCGCCAAGTCCGCTTCCCAATACTATTCCCACATAAGGGCTTTGACCCTTGATACAGTCTTTGATATACTGCGCAGCGGCAGTATAGGCATTCATCTTCTGTGTCATAGTGTCTTGATCAATTCTATAAATATTTGAGTCATCTTGGCGGCTGCCGCATTGGCTGCTTCCACCACATCATCTCCGTCATTGGTGTATTCCTCGTCGAATTCCTCGTGAGTTTCGTTGGTTATGACGGACATACCGAAGCAGCGGATAGAACAGTGTCTGGCCACTATGACTTCGGGAACAGTGCTCATACCTACGGCATCTCCACCTATGAGCCTGTAATAATTATACTCGGCAGGGGTCTCGTAACTTGGACCTGTATCGCCTACATAGACGCCTTCCCTGAGGCTGATTCCAATCCCTTCGGCTATCTGCTTGACTCTTTTTATGAGTTCAGGGTCGAATGGCCTGGTCATATCAGGGAAACGGGTTCCGAATTCATCCAGATTAGCTCCGATCAGTGGGTTAGGCAGCAGGTTTATCTGGTCTTTGATGATCATCAGGTCTCCTACCTTGAAGCCGAAATTCACTCCTCCGGCTGCATTTGAAACCAGCAAAGTCTCCACGCCCAGCAGTTTCATCACCCTCACCGGCATAGTGACCGACTCCATAGGGTAGCCTTCATAGTAATGGAAGCGTCCCTGCATCGCCAGTACATTATGTCCTGCTATTTGCCCGAAGATAAGATTTCCCTTATGTCCTACGGCAGTGCTGACCGGAAATCCCGGAATATCCCTGTAGGGGATGACCACGGGATTCTCTATTATATCTGCCAATGACCCCAGTCCGCTGCCTAGAATGATTCCTACGCTTGGTTGCTTTCCCGAAGTCTTTGATAGAATATAATCTGCGGCTTGGCGGTAGTCCTTAAAAAACATCTTCGTCAGGGCTTTCGTGTTTTTCTACAGGGATTTCACCACCGAAGCATTCGTCCTTTACATACTTGAGGGCTTCTTCCAGACCTGCCTTGAACTTCTCGAAATCTTCCTTATACAGGAAAATCTTATGCTTGTCATAAGTGAAAGTTCCGTCAGGGTTGTTCTGCCTCTTGCTTTCTGTGATGGTCAAATAGAAATCCTTGCGACCTTTGGTCGATTTAACGTCGAAAAAATAAGTGCGTTTTCCGGCTTTTACCGGATAGGAAAAAACATCTTCCGCTCCTCTTTCACCCCTAGGGGTATCAAAATCATTCCTATACATAAATATAAAGTGTTTTGTAGTGTAGTCAACTTTACTTTTTCTCTACTTTTTTCTGTGTTATTCTTAGAAATTACTTCTGCAAAATTAGAATAATTTTTGAATAGATATTATCTTTGCAGGAAAAATTGACATAATCGATGCTTAACAGAAGAATCTTGCGTATTAAAGTTTTTAAGACAGTGTACGCTTTTGCCGAAAATCCTTCTATGTCTCTGGCACAGGCTCAATCCCAATTTGACGCCCTCTGTCAGGGAACAAGGGATTTGTATCTCTTTATGCTGGCCCTGCTTCCCGCGTTGACCGAGCACTCCCGTGCCAGAATTGAAGCGGCCAGAAATAAATTTCACCCTACTGAAGAAGAAAGAAATCCGAATATGCGTTTCGCTAGCAATGGCATTGCCGCCATTTTGGCCTCAGATCCGGATTTTAACAAGATAATTAACAAGAAAAAACTGAGTTGGCAGGAGTACGACGCCCTGCTTTGGCATCTTTACGATGCCCTTAAGGCTTCAGATTATTATGCCGAGTATATGAATGCTCCGCAGCCTTCGCTAAAGGCGGATGCCGATCTGTGGTGCAGCTTCTTTGAAAAGGAATTGGCAGATAATGAGGAGCTGGAGAGTATCCTGGAGGGGCAGTCCATCTGGTGGAACAATGACTTGGATTACGCGCTGACCTGTTGTTGCCGCACTTTGGATGAATTGGCAGCGGGTAAACAGTGGGCCCTGCCGGAGCTGTTCTTGAGTCAGATGCAGAGCGGCAAGGAGAAGAACTCCGATCAGGATTTCGCTTATGCCCTGATACGCAGGTCTGTAGCTGACTATCATAAGGATCTGGAGAAGATTTCGCAGCTGACCCCGAATTGGGATATCAAGAGGGTATGTGTTACTGACTTGGCCCTGATAGTGTGTGGAATGGCGGAGGCTGCGGCTTTCCCTGATACGCCCGCGAAGGTGATTCTGAACGAGTACGTGGAGATATCCAAATTCTTCAGTACTCCCGAGAGCAAGGGCTTTGTCAATGGTTTGCTGGATAAACTAATTAACAATCAATAGAAGATATGAATTCAATTTTTACAATTTTACAGACACAGGCCGCAGGAAATGCGGGTGGTGCCGGATCTTGGAGTTTCTGGATTATGATGCTGCTTATGTTCCTCATAATGTGGCTCTTTATGATTCGCCCACAGCGCAAGCAGCAGAAGGAATTGGAGAAGTTCCGCTCAGAACTGAAGAAAGGGGACAAGGTGATTACCGCCGGTGGCATCTACGGTACTATCGCTGACGTGGATGAGAAGACCGTCCTTCTTAAGGTGGATGGAGAAGTGAAGATTCGTGTGGACAAGACTTGTCTGCAGAAGGATCCTAATTCTACTACACAGGCTTAAAGGCAGGTGAAGAGGTCGGTTTCCATATTGTTGGCTCTTTTGGCTTCGCTGTTTATCTGGTTGGTGGCAAACCTTTCGGAGACAACGTCGGATATAGTTAGTGTGCGGGTACTCGCTCATAGCAATCTGGTGGGTCACAGTAATGTCTCCGGAGAGAGTGTCACCGTGACTGCAGCAGTGTCCGGTTCCGGTTTTTCACTGCTGAAATTGGCCTTGAGTTCCAAAAGGACAGTCAATTTGAATGTGGACCCTGCGGATCTTGTCCACAGGGATGGGGATTTTTATGCCATAAGCGACAATTCTTTATTTAAATACGCTTCCGAACTTTTCGGACCTTCAGTCAGTGTGAAGTCTTTCCTTTCTCATTCTTTGATTTTCCGTTTTTTGCAGGAGAGTTATAAGAGACTGCCGGTATATCCTGTGTCCTTTATCACTTGTCAGGACCAGTATATGCTCTATGGTGAGATGAGTCTTTCTCAGGATTCGGTTTACGTATATGGAGATCCTGTCAGACTTGAGTCTTTGGATAAGATTCTGACCCGTCAGATAGTGCATAAGGATGTGAATCATTCTCTGCACGGGGTGGTGGCTTTGGAGACTCCTGCAGGGATGCGTCTTTCTCAAAATGAGATAACCTATTCTCAGAACGTCAGCAGATTCGTGGAGTATTCCACTCTGGTGAACGTAGGAGTGAAGAATCTGCCTGCCGGAAAGCAACTGACTGTCTTTCCTTCCGTGGCTAAGGTGACTTATCGTTTCATTTTTCCGATTTCCGGAGCCCCTGCTCAGAACACCTCCTTTTATATAGATTATCAGGAGTTTAGTACCTCTCTTACAGGAAAGTGTATGATTAGGGCGGAGAATCTGCCTGACGTGGCTCTCGACTGGGAGTGCAGTCCGCAGTTTTGTGACTGTGTGGAGACATCTGAATGAGAATCCTATGAGGAAAGTCTTGATTACAGGTCTTATGGGCAGCGGAAAATCAGAGTTGAGCAGGATACTCCGCTCCAGGGCTTATTCCGTGTATGACTCGGATTCCCGCACCAAGGCTCTTTATGGGAGAAAAGAATTGGCAGAGAGGATTCACTCTGAGCTGGGGCTGGAGATATCTCAGCTTTCGCAGGTCTTCGGGGATAGGGAAAAACTTGCTGCCCTGGAGACTATAGTGCATCCTCTGGTGCTGGAGGACTTTCTGGAATTTGCCGCCGGCAGTGATTCTGATCCTGTCTTTTTCGAGTCTGCCATAGCTATGGACAAGCCTCTTTTTAAGGATGTGTTCGACAAGGTGATACTTGTAAGGTCTTCAGAGCGGAAAAGATACGAAAGGAATCCCCAGGCAGAAAAAAGGTCTGCCTTCCAGAGGGAACCGGAGCATTGGGATTATCTGATAGAAAACGACGCTTCTCTGGAGGATTTGGAGAGGAAACTTGATTTGATTATTAAGGATTTATGATATTATGAAAACAGATTTGGCTAAGATTTTAACGGTATCAGGTCAGAGAGGCCTGTTCCAGTATATAGCTCAGGCTCGTCACGGGATTATCGCTGAATCTCTCAGTGATAAGAAGAGAGTGGTTTTTGATGCTAAGAGTCGTATTACCACTTTGGCGGATATCGCCATCTATACTCAGAGGGAAGAGCTCAAGCTCCAGGAGGTTTTCTTGTCTTTGCAGAAGGTGCTGGAAGGAGGAGTCGCTCCATCTTCCAAGTCTTCTGACCAGGAACTTAAGGCGCTTTTCGAGAAAGCTGTGCCTGATTACGATGCTGACCGCTTCTATGTCTCTCATATGAAGAAGGTGGTGGACTGGTATAATGAACTTTTGACTTATGCTTCTTTGGATTTCGAGCCTGAGGAGCAGGAGGAAGAGAGCAAAGATGAAGCATAGTCTTAGAACTCTTACTCTAGGCTGTTCGAAGAACAGGGTAGATACTGAACATCTCGTCTCCCAATTGGGGGACGAGTTTCTCCTTATTCCGGAATTTGAAGAGGATGCGGCAGTGGATTATCTGCTTGTTAACACCTGTGGTTTCATAGGGGATGCCAAGCAGGAGAGCATCAATGCCATACTCGAAGCCGTGGAGCAGAAGAAGGCCGGACTCATAGGAAAGATAGTGGTGTTCGGTTGCCTGAGCCAGAGGTATTCTACCCAGATGCCTTCCCTGATTTCTGAAGTGGATGCCTGGTTCGGAGCCAGAGACCTGGATCCTGTCTTAAAGTATCTGGGAGTTAAGCCTGATCATTCTAAGATGAAATACCGCAAGCCTAGCGATTGCGGGCCGGGGACCGCCTATCTGAAGATTTCAGAGGGTTGTGACAGGAGATGTTCTTACTGTGCAATTCCTTTTATCAGAGGAGCTCATAAGTCCGTGCCTATGGAGAGCCTTCTGGAGGAGGCCCGTCAGTTGGTGGCTTCGGGAGTTAAGGAATTGATACTCATAGCTCAGGATTCCACCTATTACGGTCTGGATTTGTATAAGAGAAGGGCTTTGGGAGAATTGATAGAAAAACTTTCGGAAATCGAGGACCTGCGCTGGATTAGGATTCACTATTCCTACCCGGACAGTTTCCCTGAAGATGTGCTCTATCAGATGGCTCATAATCCTAAGCTATGCCGCTACCTGGATATCCCTCTTCAGCATATCTCTGATTCGGTTCTCTCTAAAATGAGAAGGAACGTGGATTCTGCCTGGACCCGTAATCTGATACGTCGTTTCAGGGAGGAAGTCCCAGGGGTGGCGCTTCGTACCACTATCATAGTGGGGCATCCCGGAGAAGGGGAGAAGGAGTTCGAGGAATTGCTGGATTTCTGTGCCGAGGCTCGTTTTGAAAGACTGGGGGCCTTCTGTTATTCGGAGGAGGAAGGGACCTATGGAGCCCGTCACTATAAGGATGAAGTGAGTGAAGAGGAGAAAAAGCGTCGCTACGATATCTTGATGGAAAGGCAGAGTGAGATATCTCAGAACTTTAACCGCAGCAGAGTGGGGACTACGGTACTGGCCATAGTGGATGATGTGGTCTCTGGAAAGGCAGTGTGTCGCAGTGAGTGGGAAAGCCCTGAGGTGGACGGAGAGATATGGGCAGAGCTGCCTGAAGGAATATCCGAGGAGAGTCTTCCGGGCTCCTTTGTGAAAGTCCATATAAAGGATTGTGACCTTTACGACCTGTTCGGGGAGATAGTGTCTGTGGAAGAATAAAAAAGGTGGGACAGTAAGCCGGTTTCTGTTTTATTCCGTCATTTATCTTCGCAACCTACCCCCTGACATCGGACGGGCAGTCCTCATCTGTCAGTATATTTGGTCTTGCAAGTCGCAGTGCCGTAGCCGAATGCCATCGCTGGTACCCGTCGTGAGCTCTTACCTCGCGTTTTCACCCTTACCTTTTTAGAGGCGGTAATTTTCTGTTACGACTGCGTGAAGTTACCTCCACCTGCGATTTCCGCAGTGCGTCGCCCTGTCTTGTCCGGACTTTCCTCAGTCTTTCGACCGCGACGGATCGTCCCACCTGTTTTGAGGGAACAAAAATAAGCATTATTTTGTATTTTTGGAGAATGAAACGCTTTTTGTTGATTATATCTTTGCTGCTTTCCTGCACCTGCTCTTCGTCTGCCAGGGTCAGACACTATACCTTGGAGGTGCAGAAGGAGTATCCTCACGACAGACAGGCATATACCCAGGGATTTTTCTTCCAGGGCTCGCAGCTCTATGAGAGTACGGGCTTGAAAGGCAAGTCTTCCTTCAGGAGGCTCAGCCTGGAGAGTGCAGAGCCTGAATTCAAGATGGATTTTAATAAGAAGTATTTCGTGGAAGGCTCTGTTATCCTGGGAGATACGCTTTATATCCTGACTTGGCAGAATAAAGTTTTGTTTCTCTACGATGCTAAGACCATGGAGTATAAGGCCAGCTACTCTTATCCCAGGGAGGGCTGGGGTCTTACCACTGACGGTAAGTCCTTGATAGCCAGTGATGGAACTTCTTATCTGTATTTCCTTTCTCCGGAGTTGAAGCTGGAAAGGAGCCTGAATGTCACACTGAACGGCAAGGCCCTGAAGTATCTGAACGAGTTGGAGTGGATAGATGGGAAGATTTGGGCCAATGTCTATATGACGGACTTCATAGTCATCATCAATCCTAAGGACGGGAAGGTGGAGGCGTTGGTGGATTGTAGCGGATTGCTGCCTGAGAACTTGCGTTGTGAGGATACGGACGTGCTGAACGGGATAGCGGTGGATTCGCAGGGCAGAATCTTTCTTACGGGAAAGAATTGGCCTAGAATATATGAGGTCAGACTTGTAGAAGAAAAAGATTAGGGCTATATTTGCGGCCGAAAATAATTGCGGGGGTACTTGCAGCGTTAGTCTGCAGGTTGAGAGAGTCCCATTGAACCTGATTCGGGTAATTCCGACGTAGGGAATGCAGTCTCTGATGGCACTTGTGCCAGCCCCTTGCGTAATTTGTGTATTATGCGAGGTTTTTTGTTTATTACAGTAGCGGCTCTATGTGCCGCGCAGACGGTCTGGGGGCAGGATGCGTCCGGACTTTCTTCATCTCTTCAGGAGGTGGAAAAATTGGACAGTGTAGTGGTAAGTGCTTCAAGGGCAGGTAAGAAGACTCCTGTGACTTACACTATGTTAGGAAAAGAGGAACTGCAGAGTCAGTCTCCACTGAATTCTCTTCCTATGAGTCTGTCGCTTCAGCCTTCAGTGGTAAGTTCCTCTGAGGGAGGTACCGGTCTTGGATATTCCAAACTCAGAATCAGGGGCTCCAAGGGCTCTCAGATCAATGTGACTCTTAATGGTGTCACCCTTAACGATGCTGAGTCTCAGGAGGTTTTCTGGGTGAACATTCCTGCCTTGAGCAGTATGCTAAGTTCCGTGCAGCTTCAGAGGGGACTTGGAACCACTGCTAGCGGAGCTGGTGCTTTCGGTGCCAGTATCAATATGAGTACGGCTATGGTGGGGGATAAGCCTTCTGCCAGCTTTGACTACAGCAGGGGAGCCTGGAACACTTCCCAGACCTGCGTGAGCCTCTCTAGCGGCAAGACCGCCTCTGGACTGTATGCCAATTTCCTTTATTCCAAGGGTACCACCGACGGCTATATCCGAAACGCCTTTGCCGATGTGCAGTCTCTGATGGCGGTTGTGGGTTATCTGTCTGAGAAGAATTCTCTTAGGTTTACCTATCTTATGGGCAAGCAGCA
Source organism: uncultured Bacteroidales bacterium (assembly GCA_945983015.1). Taxonomy (GTDB): domain Bacteria; phylum Bacteroidota; class Bacteroidia; order Bacteroidales; family UBA932; genus Cryptobacteroides. The sequence continues at coordinate 1,989 of CAMFSN010000049.1, read as the reverse complement.
TAGTGGCATCACCTGGGAAGGTATCTCTCAGAGTACTCTGGAGACAGACAGAAGATATAACCCTGCCGGCGAGTATTATGATCAGTTTGGGAATGTCCACTACTATGACAATGAGTCGGATAACTATCTTCAACAGCATTTCCAGCTGAACTACACCCACCTTTTCAGTGATGTCTTGAATCTGACCACCACTTTGAATTTTACCAAGGGAGATGGTTACTATGAGCAGTACAAAGCTGACAAGAAACTCAGTAAATATGGTCTTGAGCCAGTTGACTTCGAGGGTCAGACATATAAGAAGGCCGATTTCATAATCCACAAAAAGATGGACAACTCCCTCTATGTCCTGAATTCTGACCTCAGGTATCATCAGGGAGCCCTTAAATTTGACATTGGCCTCAGTGCTTCGGCTTATGACGGAGGGCATTTCGGGAATGTGATTTGGTGCTCACTGGTTCCTGGAGAGCAGGATAACTGGTACGATAACTCGGCTCTGAAGCAGGATTATTCATTCTTTGCCCGTGGCGAATACGAGTTTGCTCAGGACTGGAACTTCTATTTGGACCTGCAGTACAGACTGGTGAGTCTCAGGATGCAGGGACAGGAGGATGATTTTTCTGATCTGGGATATGAGAAGAGCTGGGCTTTCTTTAATCCGAGAGCCGGTGTAAGTTATTCTCCATCAGAGGCGAGCAAATTCTATTTTAGTGCCGCCCTTGGTCATAGGGAGCCTGGCAGAAGTGATATAAAGGATGTGATTTCCAGCAACAACGCCGGAGCGGAAAAGGCTGAGCTCAAACCTGAAAGTATGCTGGATCTGGAGCTGGGCTACGAGTATCATTCCACTGCTTTGTCTTTCAGTGCAGCCCTTTATGCTATGGAGTACCAGGATATGCTTCTGGAGACCGGACGCCTGAGTTCTTCTGGTTATGCTCTTAAGGAGAATGTGGGCAGGGCCTACCGTAGAGGAGTGGAATTGTCTGCCGCCTATAATCCTGCCTCTTTCCTCTCCCTTTCCGCTGCTTTGAACCTGTCGGCCAACCGCATTTCCGACTACACTGCCTATGTGAGCAAGTACGCGAGCTACGATGACTATACTTTTGTAGGCCAATTGGAGGAGCACTATCAGAACACTACATGCTGATGTCTCCATCCGCTGTGGCATCCGCTTCAGTGCTGCTTCGTCCATTTGTGGGCTGCGAGAAACTCTCTGCCCTGGAGTTCAGGCTTAACGGCAGATTTGTAGGCAAGCAGTATTGGGATAACACCCAGTGTGAGGATAGGAGTCTTCCGGCTTATTTCGTGGCAGATGCTTCCCTGAGTCATTCCTTCAAGTTTGCGGGTGGAAATCTTCTGAGGCTGGGCATATATGTGGATAATCTCCTGAATAATAAGTATTGTGCCGACGCCTGGGTGTCCAGGGAGTACTATGAACTGGAAGGTGAGTATGTCCAGTATGAGGGTCTGTTCCCTCAGGCTCCAATCTCCTGTATGCTAAGAGTGAGCTACAGTTTTTAAGGAGTGAAAAAAGATTTGGGAATTCTTTGCAGATTAAAAAAATATTCTTACCTTTGCATTCCCAAATCACGGTGCCATAGCTCAGTTGGTAGAGCAAAGGACTGAAAATCCTTGTGTCCCTAGTTCGATTCTCGGTGGCACCACCTCAAAACCGCAATGGAAGAGATTCCTTTGCGGTTTTGTCATATTATATAGTCCCGCTGGTAAAAGGGGTGAATTACTCACGGGTCTAATTTTTCGGCGGAGGCTGCTCGGCTTCTCGGGAGTTCCAAATGTCGAAGGATTTTGCTTGAATAGCAAAATCCCCGACATTTTCCACCCCGCCTCGATCACGCCTGGCTCCACTTGCCTCCACCTAGTTTTCTCTCCATCCCGCTCACTTCCTTCTTTCACCAGCTCCCACCAATTCCCTGCTACGCCAGCCGCGGATCTCGGCACCCACTACCGAGCCGTGGGCGGCACGTCCCTCGA
>CAMFSN010000048.1 GCA_945983015.1 uncultured Bacteroidales bacterium | reverse complement strand
ACACGTAAGGAGTCGTCGGCAGCGTCAGATGTGTATAAGAGACAGTAAATATGCTAACTTTGCTCTCCAATTTCTATACGCATTATGAAGATTAATCTACTCTTAATCTCCTCCTTCTGCCTGATTTCAGTTCTGGCTTCCTGTCAAGATGAAAGCTGCGAAATGCTCGTGGCAGCATCGAACCCTTATGTAAATCTCTATTCCCCTGATAAGAAAAGCGGCAAGCTGATTGCCCGGGACTTTGCCGTCAGGGGCTCCGGCATAAAAGTATATCCGAAGCAGACCATAAGCTCAGGAGACAGCCTCTTCACCCTGGTAAAAAGCCAGCGCAAAGCCAAGCTATACATTTCGAACCTGAATCTCACGACTGACAGTCTGGATGTGGTTCGAGAGAAAAAACTCTATGCTAAAAGCCCTGTATGCATCCTTAGGGATACGATCGATTCCAAAATCAGCGGCCAGGTGAGCAAAGGCGGAGCGGTGGAGATAATTGGCTTTGACAGAGTGGATCACAAAGGCGAAGTACACAGATATAAGGTTAAGAGCGGAAACACGAAAGGCTATGTCTATGCCAAGTATCTTTGCCGCGACCAAAACAGCGCCCGTGCGCGTTACAAGGCCGAAATCTATGATTCCCTGCACCTGGCCGCGAAAAACCGCTTCGGCGGAGGACGAGCCATTGACTGCGATTTCCAGGCATACGAAAAGCCCGAGTTCGCGCATAACCCTATGCCTGAGGCCTGCTACTCCCTGTACATCAACTTCGCTCCGGGGAATCTGGCAAACATCGAAAACTATATCAAATTGGCCAAAAAGACAAAGATAAATAGCTTTGTGATAGACATTAAGGACAACGAATGCCCTGGATTCAAGGCCGAGGCGATGAAAAAGTATTCCCCGACAAACTATGCCAGAGCCAGCTCCAAAGGCGAGGATCTGTACCGGAATGCAGTACGCAGACTGCAGGAGGAAGGCTTCTATGTAGTGGGCAGAATCACTTGCTTCAAAGACACTTACTTTGTAAAAGACAATCCTTCGAGTGCCATTACCGAGAAAGCCAGCGGAGAGCCTTTCAAGCATAACAAGTCGTATTGGCCTAGCGCATACGACAGAAGGGTCTGGGAATTCAATGTGGAACTGGCGAAGGAAGCAGTGGAGAAATTCGGCTTTAACGAAATCAACTTTGACTATGTGCGCTTCCCTGACAGGATGAGCAAGATAGAAGACCAGGTCGATTACCATAACCGCTACAATGAATCCAAGGTCCAAGCCATACAGCGTTTTGTCCGCTACGCCTGCGACGAGTTGCACGAAAAGGGAGTTTACGTCTCCATCGACGTGTTCGGAGAGAGCGCCAACCCAGGCTACACCACTGCCTACGGGCAGTATTGGCCTGCACTGTCGAACATAGCGGACGTTATGTGCGGAATGCCTTATCCGGACCACTTCCCTGACGGTTTCTACGGCATCAGCAAGCCTTGGAACCATCCTTACGAGTTAATGTACCAATGGGGATTGAGGGTGCAAGAGCGCCAGAAGGCCACCCCTGTACCTGCCAAAGTCCGCACCTGGATTCAGGCCTATCACGTTATGAAGCACGTGGACCCTAATGGCATAGACTACGATGCCCAGAACATAGAAAAAGAAATCCGCGGACTATACGCCGCGGACCTCACTAATGGATATATTACCTGGCTGGCATCCTCCAACATTAACAGATATACGATGCAGGCTCCAGCCTTCAGCATAGATTATCTGGAAGAATACAGGAAAAAGCGGCCCTAATTATTTAAAGCTACTTCCGCCCAAGAACTCACGGAGCAGTGAAGTAGGTGGAATCTCCTTATCGGAGACAGCTGTAAAGTAGTGTATGAATTTCAGGAGCCTGTGGGCCTCAGAGTATTCGGGACAGTTCTTAGGGACTGTCCTCAGAATAGGGTCGGCGTGATTCCTAAGCACTGCAAACTCCACCAGATAAGCGGAGTTGAACATCACATCGGCATTTTCCTGGTAAGGATAAATCCACTTTTCCTCAGCATCTATCACATCCGGCCACTGCCTGATAGTCTCTACGGCAGAGAAAGCCCCCACATTATAATCGCGGACTATCCTTCGAAGAAGACGGTTATCTGCAGGCGGAATACAGTTGTGGTTATCCAGGCTGATACTGGTAAGGGTGGATATAAAGATGCGGAACTTCTTGCTGTCCTCAATTCTGTTAGTCAAATTAGGATTCAGGGCGTGGATGCCTTCCACCAGAAGGACACTCCCCTCCTTTAATTTAAGTTTCTTACCATTATACTCCCTGATGCCTGTGGTAAAATTATAAGTAGGGACTTCCACTTCCTCCCCCTCAAGCAGTCTTACCACATCATTCTGAAGGGCCTCGTGATCGACGGTATCGAAATTATCGAAGTCGTATTTACCGTTAGGAAGCAAAGGAGTGTCCAGTCTGTTCACAAAATAATCATCCGTAGAGAAAGACAGCGGAGAAAGGCCACAGGCCTTGAGCTGCACACTTAGCCTCTTACAGAAGGTAGTTTTTCCAGAACTGCTCGGTCCGGTGATAAGTACCAATTTCACCTTCTCAGGACCGTAATAACGCCTTTCTATCTCTTCGGCTATCTTCACTATCTTTTTCTCCTGAAGTGCCTCGGAGACCTGTATCAGCTCACTTCCGGACCCTTTTCTGATTCTGTGGTTCACATCACCTACATTATTCAGACGAGTAATGATGTTCCACCTCAGATTCTCCTTGAACATATCATAGGTCTTAGGCTGAAGCACGAAAGGCGCCAAGCAATTAGGATTCTGCCTGTCCGGAACTCTAAGCAAAAGACCGTCATAACACTTGATAAGGTCCCAGACCTTCAGATAGCCGGCAGAAGGCAGCAGTCGTCCATAGTAGTAATCCGGAGTATCTCCCAGAAGGTAATAATCCGTATATACATCCTCGCTGGTATCCAAGAGTCTAACCTTGTCTATATAGCCTAAGTCCCTGAAAAGTTTGATACCCACAGGCAACTGAACCTCCCTGCGGTGGAAGGCCACGTCCTCCTCCACGATTTTCCACATCGCCTCCTTGAGCACCTCCAGGTCCTGGTCACTTAGAGGAGAATCGTCCTTTTTCTTAATATTACAATAAAAGCCACCGGAAATAGGGTGCTCCAAATAAGTCCTGCAACCCTTGAAAGTCTCGTGAGCCGCCTTGAAAAGCAGAAAAAACAAAGACCTGGTATAAACCCTCATTGCGCAAGGACTGGTAACATCCACATACTCCACTTCACGATTATTATACACCCTGAACTTCAAGCCCTGAGAGACATTGTTAACCTTAGCTGAGACAATTGGGAAAGGCTGCTCAAATTCAAATGAAGGAAGCATATCTAACAAACTTGTCCCCTCCTGGAACTCCTTGTAAGTTCCCGTGTTCTTGCAATAAACGCTGACCATTACTGTAAAATCTGTAGTTTCTTTTTAAGTTTCAGTACTCTATAAACTTTAGCATCAAGTTCCTCTTCAGAAAATTCCCCGCTTTCCACCTTCGAACATATCGCATCGATAATCTCCCTCACATCCACGGCCCCCAAAAGCAAGTCTGCCCCAGCCTCGTATGCAGCCACACTTGCAGCCACGTCATCCCCCTCGAACATATTCAACAGACCTTTCATCATCAGACCGTCCGTCACTATGCAAGAGTCGAATTTCAGACTGTCTCTGATAAAGTCGTATATAGGCTTGGAGATACTGGCCGGCTTTCCGCTCGCATCCAAGGCCGGCACGCTCAAGTGCCCTATCATAAGCATATCCACATCCTCCGCTATCAGTCTTTTGAAGGGGGCCAATTCCACCGAATCCAACCTCTCCCTGCTGTGCGCCACTACGGGAAGGGCCTTATGGCTATCCACAGAAGTATCCCCGTGCCCCGGGAAATGCTTGGCACAGGCGCCAATTCCCACATCGTGAAGTCCCTGCGCATAAGCACTTGCATATTCACAGACCGTATCCACATCGGAAGAAAATGCCCTGAAGCCGATTACGGGATTATCCGGATTAGTGTTCACATCCGCTACCGGAGCCAGATTTACGGCTATCCCCAGGGAATCCAATTCCAGGCCAATTTTCCTTCCCACTTCCCTCGCCTGCTGTGCACTGCGAATTTCACAGGCATAGAGCTGTCTCGGGAAATCTTTCTTCAGTCTCATCTGAGCTCCCCACTCCGCGTCTATGCAAGTGAGCAGAGGAATGGAGGACTCGGCCTTTAGTCTGGGAAGCAATTCCTTGACTTCACTTAGGGAACTGACCATAACGATCACTCCCCCTATGTGGTCCCTGCAGACCAGGGAATCAATATCTGGGTTATAATGGTGAGCTATAAGAAGTTGGGCCACTTTGTCCCGAGTATTCATCTTTGAGATAAGGGCGAGTTCGGGGTCTTCGCTACAGGAGCCAAGCAAAAGAAGTGAAACAGCTAATAAAAAAGAAGTAGTTTTCATCACTTTTAAGGAAGTGCAAATTTAATGAATTATTAGTATTTTTGCGAGTATGAGAAAGAAGATATTTAAGTTTTTTTCCTTAGTTTTCTGTCTGCTTACGCTATGTGCCTGTGAGGGAAAAGGGAATAAGAAAACTGAGGAAGAACCCATTCCAGCCATAGGATTCAGAGCTTCAGACTATTCTCTGGAGACTTATAAAGTAAAGAAAAACGAGACCCTGCCGCTGCTCCTTAAACGCATAGGGCTTCCCAAAGACTCCGTTTCAGTTATCCTTACTCAACTCGACACCCTCTTCAACCCCAGAAAGATGAAGATTGGCCAGAAGGTGGAAGCCTACTACAGCGGGGACTCCCTGAACCGACGACTGGAATATGCCGTCTATTCTCATTCAAAGACCAAGGTCACGGTCTTCAAGTGCGCCGATTCCCTCTTCCTGTGGAACTACTACAAGCCTGTAGAGCACCAGGAGGAATACGTGGACGTACTGATAGACAACTCCCTATGGGCTGACCTTACCAAAGCCGGGGCTCCGGCAGAACTGGCCATAGAACTGGCCGACATCTTCGCCTGGACCGTAAACTTCTTCGGACTCCAAAAGGGAGACAGATTCCAGACCATCTACACCAAGCAGGTCTGCGAAGGGGAAGTAATAGCCGTGGACCACGTAGACTTCTGCCGTTACACCAGGTCTGGCAGTTCCGAGATCTGCGCCATCAAAGTGGATGATATCCCCGGAACAAATGACAAATACTTTAACCAGAATGGTGAAAACCTCAGAAAGACCTTCCTTAAGGCTCCTCTGAAATTCACTCGAGTCAGCAGCAAATTCTCCCTCAGAAGAAAACACCCTGTAACCGGACAGATAAAACCTCACACAGGAGTGGACTATGCGGCTCCTATGGGCACCCCTGTTGTAGCCCTGGGAGATGGCACCGTCATCTCCGCCGGCTGGACAGACAACGGTGGAGGCAATGTAATCAAGATCAAACACAACTCTGTCTATACCACCGGCTATCTGCATCTGAAAGGCTTTGCAAGCGGCATCAAAAAAGGCGCTAAGGTAAGACAGGGCCAAGTCATAGGCTATGTCGGCTCTACCGGCAGAAGCACCGGTCCGCACCTGGATTTCAGGGTCTGGAGAAACGGCTCCCCTATAGATCCTTTAACTATGAAATCCCCTGCTGCAGAACCTCTTCCAATGGAATATAAGCCTAAGTTGGACTCTCTTTACAATCATTATATCAGCCTGGTCAATGGAGATTAAGCCCGTAGCACATTTCCGTTCCCCTTTCAAGGAGAAATTCGGAATCCCCAGGCAAAGTTCCATAGTGGAAGAAATTCACGGCTATGTGGAACTGGACAGAGATTTCCGAAGGGAAGAAGCCTTGAGAGGCCTGGAGGATTTCGACTATGTTTGGCTCATCTGGGAATTCAATCTAAACCCATCTTCCGCCTCCTCCCTTATGGTCAGGCCACCTCGCCTAGGAGGCAATGAAAAAATAGGAGTTTTCGCTTCCAGATCCCCTTTCAGACCTAACTCCCTGGCCTTATCCTCAGTGAAAATCTGCGGAGTGGACTACCAGAGGGGAATAATCGAGGTCAGCGGTGCCGACCTTGCAGACGGAACTCCCATTTACGACATCAAGCCCTATGTGACTTACTGCGACTCTCATCCGCAGGCAAGGAGCGGCTTCGTGGAAGAAAGGGATTGGCATACCATAGAAGTAAGGACAGAGAGCACAGAAGTGGAGACAAAACTCCTAAAGCTCTTAGGGACAGAGTCTTACAAGGCACTGCAGCTGAGCCTGTCCCAGGACCCGAGACCGCAGTATCAGAAAAAGAGCAATCCGTCTAAATCCTACGGACTGCTCTTCGATAAGTATAATATAACTTTCCACTACGAGGAGGAAAGCCTGGTCATAGACGGAATCACTCCGGCCTCCATCTGAGTATAGGCTGACGGGCAGCCGCGGTCTCATCAGGCCTGCCGACAGGAGTGTTGTGAGGAGCAGAGTGCAGAAGTTCAGGGTCTTCAACTGCCTCTTGTGCAATCTTTTTCATCACCGCTATAAACTCGTCCAGAGTCTGCTTCGATTCAGTCTCGGTAGGCTCTATCATAATGGACTGATGGAAAAGCATAGGGAAATAGATGGTCGGGGCGTGATAGCCGTAATCCAGAAGCCTTTTGGCCACATCCAAGGTACTGACCCCGTTCGGCTCGAGCAGACCGTCGAAGACAAACTCGTGCTTGCAGACTGAATCTATAGGCAGTTTGTACGAATCCCGCAGAGACTCCTTGATATAATTGGCATTCAAGGAAGCATACTTGCCCGCCAGGGCGATGTGCTGCTTTCCGAGGCTGAGTATATATGCCAATGCCTTTATAATCACGCCTGTATTCCCGTGGAAAGCGGAAGTGCGTATGATCCCCAGGAGCGGCACCAGTTTCTCACAAACCCCCACAGGACCGCTGCCGGGGCCACCGCCACCGTGCGGAGTCGAGAAGGTCTTATGCAAGTTCAAGTGCATAATGTCAAAGCCCATATCCCCTGGACGAACCACTCCCAGAAGCGGATTCATATTAGCTCCATCATAGTAGAGCAGACCACCGCAGCCGTGAACCAGAGAGGCTATCTGCTTGATATCCTTCTCGAAAAGACCGAGGGTGTTAGGGTTAGTAAGCATAATGCCGGCCAGGTCCTCACCCAGAAGAGGCTTTAGGGATTCAATGTCCACCAGACCATTTTCCTTAGACTTCACCACCACTACATCCAGACCACAGATAGCTGCGCTGGCAGGGTTGGTTCCGTGGGCACTGTCTGGAACTATGATGCGCTTTCTCCCGAAGTCCCCTCTGGACTCGTGATAAGCGCGCATCAGCATTAGGCCGGTGAGTTCTCCGTGAGCCCCTGCGCAAGGCTGAAAGGTGAAATGAGACATTCCAGTGATGGCGGCGAGGGCCTTGTCTAGCTGGGAATAAATCTCCTCCAATCCTTCAGAGTGCATCAGAGGATGGGCATCCCTGAATTCAGGGAGCTGGGAAATCTCCTCGTCTATCTTAGGATTGTACTTCATAGTACAGCTTCCAAGAGGATAAAAACCGGTATCCACCCCGAAATTCATCTGGGAGAGATTAGTATAATGGCGAACCACATCCACTTCGCTAACTTCAGGAAGAGGAAGGGGGCTTTGTCTTTTTAGATTATCGGGAAGTTCCACTTCCACTTTTGCCTCCCTTAGAGAAAAGGCGCAGCGTCCACTTTCAGAAAGCTCGAATATAAGTTTGTCGTAATACTTCATAGCTTTACTGTTTTAAGGATTCTACAATTCGGATTATTTCCGCCACTTCCTCAGCTTCGTGCTTTTCTGTGACACAGAAGCTAACATAGCCTTCTTCGGTCTGAAGAGCCGCGAAATAGCCCGCCCCATCAAGGGCCTGCTGGAGTTCTGCCACATCGCATAAAGGCTTGAGTACAAACTCCTTGATAAATGGCCTCTGTGGGAATGGATCTTCGAAAAGTCCTGTTTCCATAAGTCCCCTCTTTAGTTCGTGCGCCCCTTCGTAACTCAGGTCATTCACTCTCTTGAGACCCTTAGGACCCATAAGTGAGAGATAAACCGTGACCCAAAGAGCCATCAAAGACTGGTTGGAACAGATATTCGAAGTGGCTTTCTCCCTTCTGATATGCTGCTCCCTGGCCTGAAGGGTAAGGACATAGCACCTCCGACCCTGGGCGTCCACGGTCTGGCCCACCAATCTACCCGGGAGTTTTCTCATATATTCACTGCGACAAGCCATAAATCCCACATAAGGACCTCCATAACTAAGCGGAATACCCAAGCTCTGAGCGTCTCCGACAGCGATGTCAGCCCCCCACTCTGCAGGACTCTTGATAACTGCCAGCGCCGATGGGTCGCAATATTCCACCATCAGGGCTCCCGCCTGATGTATAGCTTCGGAAAAAGCGCTGTGATCCTCGACCACACCGTAGCGGTTAATCTGAGGGAGAATGACTCCAGCTACCTGATCGCTCAAAAGAGAACGGAGAGCTTCGAGAGAAGTTTGGCCTTCCAGGGAAGGAATTTCGAGCAGCTCAATTCCGGAAAAACGAGCATAAGTCCGAATGGTCTCCAGCACATTAGGAAGCAGAGAAGAGCTGAGCAGCACGGTGTTACGCTTACGGGTAGAGGAGATGCAGACGCGCATCGCCTCGGCTGCGGCAGTGGCTCCGTCATACATAGAAGCATTGGCCACATCCATCCCCGTAAGATTGCAGATCATACTCTGGAACTCGAAAATATAGCGCAGAGTGCCCTGGGAAATCTCGGCCTGATATGGAGTATAGGATGTGAGAAACTCGCTGCGGGAGCAGATGTACTGCAACACGGAAGGGCTATAGTGGTCATAAGCTCCTTGGCCTACAAAGACTTTCTTACGGGGAGCTCTGGAGGCGAGCTTCTCGAAATAGTTTCGGAGTTGCTGCTCGCTCATAGCATCGGGAAGATCGTAATCCCCTCGGTATATAAACTCAGACGGGACATCGCTATAAAGCTCATCGAGGGAACTTAGCGATATCCTGTCCAACATCTCCCTCACATCCTTTTCAGTATGAGGGAAATAGGCGAAATGTTCTGTCATTTTATAGGCTGCTTTCGTAGGCTGAAGCATTCAACAAGCTATCAAGCTCCTGAGTGTCAGACATTTCTATCTTAATAATCCAATTCGTATATGGGTCGGCATTGATAAGGGAAGGATCGTCCTCCACCAGCTTGTTAGTGGCTACAACCGAACCGCTTACCGGGCTGTAGAGATCTGCAGCGGTCTTTACGCTTTCAAGAGCGCCGAACTCCTGAGCCTTTTCGATCTGCTCGCCTACTTGTGGCATATCCACGTAAGTAATATCGCCTAATTCGCTTTGAGCATAATCGGAAACTCCTATTATGGCTACCTGTCCATCGACTTTTACCCATTCGTGTGACTCGCTGTAAAGGAGTCCTGGAATAACTTTACTCATTTTTTTATGCTTTTTTGTAGTTTGTCTTGTAAAATCTCTTCTTTATTACTTCTGCAGGGAATACCTTGTTACGAATTCTGACCTGAAGTTCTGTTCCCAATGCAGAATAGTCCGTATCTACAAGGGCAAAGGCGAGACTACGGTCCAGGCTGATGCTGTGATAACCGGTACTTACCACTCCAACCTGCTCCCCATCGGGAGTTTCCACAGGGTAACCGGCACGAGGAATGGCCCTGTCCTTGACTTCAAGGCCCACCAGCTTACGGGAGATAGCTCCATTCTTCTGTGCCATAAGGGCATCCTTGCCGATGAACTCAGGCTTGTCGAATTTGCAGAACATAGAAAGACCTGCCATCACAGGAGATATTTCTTCAGAAAGCTCATCGCCATAAAGCGGGAGTCCGGCCTCGAAGCGAAGAGTATCCCTGCAACCCAGACCGCAAGGCTGTACTCCAGCCTCTATAAGAGTGTTCCACATATTGATGGTCTTTTCTATAGGAGCGTAAATCTCGAATCCGTCTTCGCCCGTATATCCTGTACGACTGATAATCATATCATCCTGCTCGCAGAATGTATAAAAGCCTAGATCTCTGGCCTGAGGAAGGCCTAGAACTTCGAGGAGAATCTTTTCGGAGTCTGGTCCCTGAATGGCGAGCTGCCCCCAGGCTTCGCTCTGATTATCTATCTGAACGTCAAAGCCCTCTGCATTCTTAAGTATCCACTCGTAATCCTTGTCTATATTACCGGCATTTACTACCAGCAGGTATCTTTCATCTTCAAAACAGCGATATACCAAGAGGTCATCCACCGTGCCGCCATCAGGATAAAGCATCATACCGTAGAGTATGGAGCCTTTCTCCAGAGCAGAGATGTCATTGGTAAAGATATGATTCACAAATTTTTCACTATCCTTTCCGCTGACGAAAATCTCTCCCATATGGGAGACGTCGAAAACTCCGACTTTTTCCCTAACTGCTTTATGTTCAGCTATAATGCCTGCAGGATAACGGATAGGCATATCAAAACCGGCAAAGGGACTCATTACTGCTCCCAATGCCAAGTGCTGCTCGTGCAAACAAGTGGTTTTATACATATACGCTCAAGTTTTGCAAGATAAATTTTAAGATCACTGCAAGCAGGCTATTAAAGCCAAGCCGCACGCAAATATTTACCTGATGAGTTCGAGATCTTTTTTCAATATGATTTTAGGCTCCATCTGGGCAACCTTTTGAAACAAGATTATCTGATATCCTCTGTTCAGATGGACTTTATCTTCGTGTTTCTGTTTTCTCCACCACTTGTAAAAGCCGACAGGGTCATTCTCAAAAGGAATCTTAGCTACGACGCCAGTGCCATATCCAGGGTAATCAATGACGAGTTTAAGTCCCATATAGCGCTTGTAATAATCAGGATCAGCCCTACGGAGCTTACTCTCCAAGGGGTTGAAGACCTCTATCTCATCCACCTGAAGAATTTTATCCTTGATTATCATCTTATGGATACGTACCGGATCCACACTTATCCACACCCCCATCTTATAGGTTACGGGACCCTCATCGGTCTCAAGGGTTAGTTTGTCACTCGAATAGTACAGTTTCTCGCTGTCCAGGGGAAACACTTGTTTTTCTTCTTCCATCTGTTTGTTATATAACTCACAAATATAATAATTTTCCGGATTATATCGACAAAACAGCTAAGACATCTATCAGATCCTGATTAATCGGCTTATCCTTTTTAATCGCCCTGTCTATAGGGATATACACTATCTCGTCATCGCGTATTCCTATCATCACATTGCGCTGCCCCTCTTTCAGCGCTTCTATGCTCGCATAGCCTAATCTACTTGCCAATATCCTATCGTACGCAGTAGGTGTCCCTCCTCTTTGCAAGTGTCCTAAAATGGTCACTCTCACGTCGTACTGCGGATACTCCCTGCGTACCCTGTCGGCATAGTACATCGCTCCCCCATCCTTCTTGCTTTCGGAGACTATCACTATACTGCTGCTCTTACTCTTACGGAAGCCCCTGCTGATAAAATTGGCCAATTGGTCCACGTCCGTCTGGTCTTCCGGAATGATGGCGGCCTCCGCACCGGAGGCGATGGCACTGTTCTGGGCGAGGAAGCCAGCATCCCTTCCCATCACCTCCACGAAAAATATCCTGTCGTGAGAAGTGGCGGTGTCTCTTATCTTATCCACACACTCCACTATAGTGTTAAGGGCAGTGTCATAGCCTATGGTGGAATCAGTACCGTAAAGATCGTTGTCTATGGTCCCTGGCAGGCCGATAACAGGGAGATCATACTCCTGGGCCAGAACCTGGGCTCCGGCAAGGGAGCCGTTGCCGCCTATCACTATCAAGGCATCTATCCCGAACTCCTGTAATTTGTCAAAGGCTTTCTTCCTTCCCTCCACGGTAGTAAACTCCACACTTCGGGCTGTCTTAAGAATAGTACCTCCCCTCTGAATGGTATTGCTTACACTCTCTGTAGTAAGTTCCTTAATCTCCCCGTTGATGAGTCCTTCATATCCTCGATAGATACCCATCACTTTCATGCCATTATAAATGGCAGATCTGGTAACTGCCCTGATCGCAGCGTTCATACCTGGCGCATCCCCTCCTGAGGTCAATACGCCAATGGTTTTTATCTCCTTTTTCATTTCAATTCCATTAATTCTTCCTACAGCCCCAAGGCCTAGAAATCAAAAACAAACTTACATAAAATCTTTCGATTATTCTCCCCTTCAGACAAAAAACAAGCCCCTAGAGCGCCGCGGTGGCAAATATTTTAAAAAAATTAAGAAAAAGTTTGCAAAACCGAATTTTTGCCGTATATTTGCATCCGCTTTCCTCGGGAAAGACACCGAAAGGTGCGGTAGTTCAGCTGGTTAGAATGCCGGCCTGTCACGCCGGAGGTCGAGGGT
>CAMFSN010000047.1 GCA_945983015.1 uncultured Bacteroidales bacterium | reverse complement strand
GGTCTATGTGCGGACTGTGCTGAGAAAGAAGGTGCGGGACTTCACCGCAGGCTTTATGTGCTATTCGAGAAAAGTCCTGGAAGGAATAGATTTGAATGCCGTGAAGATGAAAGGATACGGCTTCCAGATCGAGATGAAATATACTGCCCTTCGAAAGGGCTTCAAAGTAGCTGAGGTTCCGGTAATCTTCGTTAATCGCAAAGCCGGAAGTTCAAAGATGTCAGGCTCTATCTTCGGAGAGGCATTCTGGAGAGTAATTGGCCTGAGATTCAGGAAATTATGAAAAATCTTTACATCAAAAGCATAGCTCAGAGGCTGGGACTGCAGAATTGGCAGATAGAAAACTGCATCAGCCTTTTCGAAGATGGGAACACCATCCCCTTCATCAGCCGCTACCGTAAGGAACAGACCGGAGGTATGGACGATGAGCAGGTAGCTCAGTGCCGGCACTATATGGATATCTTCAGCGATATGGAGAAACGGAAAGCGGGGATATTGCAGACCATAGAAAAGGCCGGGGCCCTGAACGAGGAACTTAAGAAAAAGATAGAGTCCTGCACTGATGCGACAGAGTTGGAAGACCTCTATCTCCCCTACCGTCCGAAAAGAAGAACCAGAGCCACTGTAGCCAAGGAATTGGGCCTGGAGGGACTAGCTGACAGCCTTTGGAATCTGAAAGCCCTGAATCCGGAGAAAAGCGCCAGGGCTTATCTGAGTGAAAAGGTGGAAGATACGGAGACTGCACTTGCAGGAGCCAGGGACATAGTGGCGGAAAGGCTAAGCGAGCAGGCTCCCATAAGGGAAAGTCTGAGGAAGAATTTCCGGAGAGCCAGGCTGGAAGTGGAACTCTCCAGAGGAGCCCAAGACAAGGAAGAAATTGAAAAATACCGCTCCTACATAGGATTCAAAAGAGCTCTGGATAAGATTCCGGCCCATAACCTGCTGGCTATACTAAGGGCTTCGAATGAGGGACTGTTCAGCCTTAAATTAGTCCCCTTCCCTGAGACCGAGGAACTGGTCTATAGAGAATTCTCTAAGATTCAAGGCAGGCCTCAAAGCGGGGAACTTGCCAAGCAGTTAAGACTCGCCAGCGAAGACAGTTACGAAAGATTGCTTAGCCCATCCATCAGCAATGAAGTGCTCAAGGAGGCTAAAGCCAGAGCTGACGCTGAGAGCATAAGGGTCTTCAGCGAGAACCTCAGACAACTCCTTCTGGAGGCTCCGGTGGGAGAAAAAGTGTGCCTGGCGATTGACCCCGGGTTCAGAAACGGCTGCAAATGTGCAGTCCTGGACTCCCACGGAAATCTGCTGCACGATGAAATTATCTTTCCCCACCCTCCACAAAGTGAAAAAATCAAGGCTCTCTGTGCCCTGGAAGATATGCTGGACAAATACGGCATCCAAGCCATAGCCATAGGGAACGGAACTGCAAGCAGAGAGACTGTAGATTTTTTAAAAAGACTGTCTCTACCTAAGGATTGTAAAATCTGGACCGTAAGTGAAGACGGAGCCAGCATCTACAGCGCTTCGGAAGTGGCCCGAAAGGAAATGCCGGACCAGGATGTGACGGTAAGGGGCGCTGTCAGCATAGGAAGAAGATTGATGGACCCATTGGCAGAGTTGGTGAAAATTGACCCTAAGAGTCTGGGAATAGGCCAATACCAGCACGATGTGGATCAGAAACTCCTGAAGGAAAGCCTGGACAATACCGTGGAGGCCTGCGTTAACTCTGTGGGAGTGAACCTGAATACGGCATCGCCTTACCTTCTGGCCTATGTGGCAGGAATTGGAGAGGCATTGGCATATAAAATAGTGGATTACAGGAAGGAGCACGGGGCTTTCAAATCTCGGGAAGAACTTTTGAAGGTGCCGAAGCTCGGGGCTAAGGCTTATCAGCAATGTGCAGGCTTCCTGAGGCTCAGAGGGGCGGAGAATCCTCTGGATGGCAGCGCCGTGCATCCGGAATCCTACCCTATAGTGGACAGGATGGCTGCGGACCTGGGAGTGAAAAGTCGGGAGCTGGTGGGGAATCAGCAACTCTGTTCCCAGATAGTGGCAAGTCGCTATGTTACTGAAGACAAAGGACTTCCTACCATTAACGACATTCTGAAAGAATTGGCCAAACCCGGATTGGACCCTAGAAGCGAGGCTTCGGGATTCAGTTTCGAAGACAGCATCAGAGACATTTCTGACCTGAAAGTGGGAATGGAACTGCCAGGGATAGTTAGCAACATCACCAATTTCGGGGCCTTCGTGGACATAGGCCTGCACGAAAATGGCCTGATTCATATCTCTCAGATGAGAGGAAGGCAAGTGAAACTGCACGAAAAAATAAAGGTTTGCGTGCTGGAAACAGACCTTCAAAGGAAAAGGATAGCCTTAAAATTGATTTAATCCTCTACAGAGATGCTCTTCAGGGCGTCTCTGTATGCGCTTAGGATTCTGGACTTGGAGATAAAGCCGAGATAGTGTCGCTGCTTATCCATCACCGGCAGTCGCCAGGCGTCGGTCTTCTCGAACTTATCCAGAACTGAGGATATCTTCTCACTCTCCTCCACCGTGGCAGGTGGCTGTTTCATCAGATTATAGACGTGAATGCTATCATAGTTCGAGGTATCGAACATAATCTTACGGATGTCATCCATCTCGACCAGACCCTGAAAAATTCCATCCTTCCCCACTACCGGAAAAACCGCTGCTGTACTTTCAGAAACAATTGGCATAATGTCCTTCAGGGAAGCGTCCAGATCCAGTCTCGGGTACTTGTCCCTGATCAGTTCGGATGTTTTCAGGATGGTAAGCACTGCCTGATCGGAGTCGTGGGTCATAAGGTCCCCGCTATGGGCTATTCGTTTGGTATAGATGGAATACCTCTCCCAGATGCGGGTAACTCCGAAAGAAACGGTACAGGAGGCGATGAGGGGCAGCAAAAGGTCGTATCCTCCGGTCATCTCCGCGATAAGGAAGATGGAGGTCATCGGAGCCTGCATCACCCCAGCCATAAGGGCTGCCATACCTACCAGGACGAAATTCTGCTCTGGGAGCCTCCAGAAAAGTTCTCCCACGGAGTTATTCAGAATACGGGCAATGACAAAACCTGCTATGGCTCCCACAAAAAGGGTAGGACCAAAAGTACCGCCTACTCCCCCACCGGCATTTGTAAAGGTCATCGAGAGAACCTTCAGGAACATAATGGCGGCAAATGCCACGACTATCCCCCATTTGGAATTAAAAAGGAATGCCAATGGCGAGTCCATCATAATCCCCACCCCGTTCAGAAGATTAGAGATATCCACGAAACCCTCCCCGAAAAGTGGAGGGAAGATATATACCAGAAGGCCCACACCCACTGCACAAAGCAGCCATCTCAAGGCTGGAGAAGACATCCTGGCTAATCTGTCTTCGAGTTTGAGGGTAGTTCTGGTAAAATACAGCGAAAGAATTCCACAGCCTATTCCCAGCAGCAGGTAAAAAGGGATGTTCTTAAGCACGAAAGGCTCTAGGCTGCAGGAGAAAGCAGGGTCCATACCGGTGAACATATAACTGACCACAGTAGCGGAAACTGTAGAGAGAAGCAAAGGTGTCAGGCTCGCCAGGGAGACATTGAAAAAGAGAATCTCCATAGTAAAGAGCATTCCGGCCAATGGAGCCTTGAATATACCAGCCACCGCGCCGGCTGCCCCACAACCCACCAACACTGTCATACTTCTGTAGGAGAGTCTGGCCACCCTGCCTATGTTAGAGCCTATGGCGGCACCTGTATAGACTATAGGGGCCTCGGCTCCAACGGAGCCGCCAAAACCTATGGTGAGCATAGAAGTCAACACGGAAGACCAGATATTATGGGCTTTGATTCTGGACTCGTTACGGGATATCGCCTTGAGTACCTTTGTTACTCCGTGGCCTATGTTATCCTTGACTATATATCTGACTATCAAAAGAGAAAGTAGCATTCCTATAGATGGAAGGACTATCCTCCACAGGGATGAAGAATGTATCAGGGGCTCCAGAGCATTCTGAAGCAGATGAATACCCTCCTTCAGGACAACTGCCACAAAACCGATGCAGAGCCCCACCAGGAGGCTCAGCATCAACAATTTGTTATTCTCTTTAATTCTGTTCACAAAAAATAATATCTACTCGTCGGAATCAGATCCATCATCTCCGGTGCTATACTGAGAGATATTGTCATCCGGAAGGCTATCCCCTTCTCCTGAATCGGAAGGTGCACCTGTGAGTGCGGCGGCGGAGCTGTCATCCTCTCCTTCCAGCCAGTTCTGAAGATCTTCAACGTCATCGGTATCCACCTTTAATTTTACCAGGTAAATGCCGTCGGGGATCTCAATGGTCACAGCGTAAAAGAAGGAACCGTCCGGCTTCGGGTACTTTACCAAATCCACCAGATAATCATTAAATCCTCTCGGATATTTTTCCGCAAAAGCGGCCGCTACTTCATCCGACATATTTTCGTAGCTAACAACGTGTCTTTTTCTTCCGTCAGTTGCCATAGTGAATATATAGAAGTTTAAATCCGGTACAATTATAAGGCATTATTTCATAAAGAAAAAATTTTTCTGTGCTTTTTTCGCTTCTGCTCGTCTTTCCACAAAAACCGTCTTCATAGTGCGTGGGTCCAAACCTGTGTAAAACATTACAGATGAAGTAGTCATAGGTGTTGGAGTGAAGTCCTGAACCTGCTCCATCCATATACCCTTAAGGCAAGGATGCTGGGAAAGCCGCTTCATATCCTCCATAGTACAGCCAGGGTGAGCGGAGATAAAATATGGCACTATTCCGCTGCGTCTGCCCTCCTGAGCCATTATCTTGTCGAACTCCTGGCGAAGCCTCTCGAATAGTCTGAAGGAAGGCTTGCCCATATAGTAAAGCACCTTGTCCTCAGTATGTTCAGGAGCCACTTTCAGACGACCGGAGATATGCTTCAGGACCAATTCCCTAAGATAAGCCTTGGAAGTCTCATCCACAAAGCCATCTTCAGTAAGGAAAAGATCATATCTGATGCCGCTGCCCACATAGGAATGCCTTACTCCCTTCACCGCATCCACTTCTCGGTAGAGTTTTAGCAATTCTTCGTGAGAACGATTCATATTCTTACAAGGCTGAGGGAATAGACAGGAGGCTCTCTTACAGAGAGAGCAGAGAGACTTGTCCCTGCCTTCCATCTTATACATATTCGCAGTAGGGGCTCCCAGATCGGAGATATTTCCCTTGAATTCAGGCATAGCCACCAGCTTTTTTACCTCTTCCACTATACTCTGACGGCTTCTGGACTGAATAAATTTCCCCTGATGAGCCGCGATGGTACAGAAATTACAGCCTCCGAAACAACCCCTGTGGGTTATGATACTGTCCTTTATCATATCGTAAGCCGGTATCCTTTTTCCCTTGTAGCGGGGATGAGGCAGTTTGGTGAAAGGCAGGTCCCAGTAAGAATCCATCTCACTTTCACTGGCAGGAGGATAGGGAGGATTCACCTGGACATAGCCCCCTTCGCAAGGCTCCACGATGACTCTGGCATTGAGACTGTTCGCCTGAATCTCTATCTCGTGAAAATTCTGGGCGAAAGCCTTCTTATCCCTGAGACATTCCTCGAAACTGTGCAGAAAGAGAGCGTCCTGCTTTTTCGGACTTCCTTTTCTATAGAATGCCAATTGTGGCAATTCCTCTATCTGCCTTAGGTTCCTGCCGGCCTCTATGGCTCTGGTAAGCTCCAGCATAGCCTTTTCTCCCATCCCGTAACAGAGCCAGTCAGCCCCGCTGCTTAGCAGAATGGAAGGGTGGAGTTTATCTTCCCAGTAGTCATAGTGGCAGAGTCTTCTCAGAGATGCCTCCACTCCCCCTATCACTACAGGCACGTCTGGGTACAGTTCCTTAAGAATCCGGGTATAGACGCTCACCGCACGGTCAGGGCGCTGCCCTGCACGCCCCTCGGGCGTGTAAGCGTCTTCGTGCCGAAGACGCTTCTGTGCGGTGTAGTGATTTACCATCGAATCCATAGCACCTGCATTCACCGCGAAATACAGGCGAGGTTTACCCAGTTTCCGAAAATCCCTCAGATCATCCCTCCAGTTAGGCTGAGGGACCACCGCCACCCTGTAGCCAAATTTCTGTAGATAACGGCTGATACAGGCAGTACCGAAACTGGGATGGTCCACGAAGGCATCTCCAGTAAAGAAAATGACATCGATGTAGTCCCATCCCAGACTCTGGACCTCCTTGACGGAAGTCGGGAACATATAATCCTGCATAATTACATCCTATCAGGAAGCTGAATCCCCAGCAGGCCCATAGACTTGCTCAAAACCTTTGCCACTGCAGATATGAGGACAAGTCGAGCAGAAAGCAACTTGGAGTCCGTCTCCTTCAAAATCGCAGTATCGTGATAATACTGGTTAAACTCCTTGGCAAGCTCATAGGCAAAATTGGCAATCAAGGCAGGAGAGAAAGAAGCCGCAGCCTCCTGAACCTTAGCAGGATAAGAGCTCAGCAACTTCACTATTCTCTGCTCTTTGGCCGAGAGTTGTACGTCCTCTGCCAATTCAAGCGACTTATCCTCAGCCTTTCTGAGTATGCTCTTGATACGAGCGTGAGTATACTGAATGAAAGGACCGGTGTTACCATTGAAATCGATGCTTTCCTTAGGGTCGAATAGCATAGTTTTCTTCGGGTCCACCTTCAGGATGAAATACTTCAAGGCTCCAAGTCCTATCTGATGATACAGTTCATCCTTCTCCTGCTCAGCCATATCCACAAGTTTTCCGGAAGCCTCGGAAGTGGCCTTGGCCTCCTGATACATCTTCTCTATCAGGTCATCGGCATCCACCACCGTACCCTCACGGCTTTTCATCTTTCCTTCAGGCAGTTCCACCATTCCATAGCTTAGGTGATAAATCCTGTCCGCCCACTCAAAGCCCAGTTTCTTAAGTATGAGCTTAAGCACCTGGAAATGGTAATCCTGCTCATTGCCGACCACATAGACCTGAGAGTCCAGATGACTCTCCTCGAATCTTTTCTCGGCAGTTCCCAAATCCTGGGTAATATATACTGAAGTACCGTCACTTCTAAGCAGAATCTTTCTGTCCAAGCCATCGGCAGTAAGGTCGCACCATACGCTTCCGTCCGGATCCTTCACGAAGACCCCCATATCCAAGCCCTTCTTTACCAGTTCCTTACCCAAGAGATAAGTCTGAGACTCATAGTAAGTCTTATCAAAACTGATACCCAAAGCCTTATAGGTCTGGTCGAAGCCTTCGAAGACCCACTCGTTCATCATCTTCCACAAAGCCCTCACCTGAGGGTCTCCCTTCTCCCAGTCCACCAGCATCTTATGCACCTCGTCCAGAACTGCAGGGTTCTCCTTTTCCATCTTAGCATACTCCACATAGCAGTCTCCTACCAGATGATCCCCCTTCTGATGACGGCTCGAAGGAGTGGCTCCGTCGAAACGCTTCTGCCAGGCATACATACTCTTGCAGATATGCACTCCGCGATCATTCACTAAGGTAGCCTTGATGACATTATTTCCGGCGGCCTTAAGGATATCCGATACGGATGAGCCCAGGAGATTATTCCTGACGTGGCCCAGATGCAAAGGCTTGTTAGTGTTAGGCGAAGAGAACTCCACCATAATGGTCTTTCCATTGGAAGGCTGTACTCCGAAATTCTCATCGGAGATGATGGAGGATAGTTCCTCGTTCCAATATCTAGCTGAAAGACAGCAGTTAAGGAAACCCTTCACTACATTAAAGGAACCCAGCTCCGGATTATGTTCCAGCAGATACTCCCCTATAGCCTGCCCTGTAGCCTCAGGACTCTGACGACTTATACGAAGAAGAGGGAAGACTACCAAAGTGTAGTCTCCCTCGAATTCTTTTCTGGTAATGGACACCTGAAGACTATCAGTGTCAAGTTTGGTCCCGTAAAGCGCATCCACGGCTTCTGAAGCCTTGGATGCCAGCCATTTCTCCGCGTTCATCAGCCCAGGTAAGATTTAAGCAGCTTGCTGGCTGCAGGTTTTTTCAACTTGCGAATGGCCTTCTCCTTAATCTGACGAACTCTCTCCCTCGTAAGGTCCAGATTCTCACCTATTTCCTCCAGTGTCATCTCCTGACAACCGATTCCGAAAAAGCATTTGATAATCTCCCTTTCCCTCGAGGTAAGAATCTGCAGGGCCCTGTCTATCTCAGTGCTGAGCGACTCCTTGTTCAAACCTCTGTCCGCCATAGGCGAATCGTCGTTCGGAAGCACGTCCAGCAGGGAGTTGTCCTCTCCTTCCACGAAAGGCGCGTCCATACTGACGTGACGGCCGGAAACCCTGAGAGTATCGTCGATCTTCTCCTTAGGAATATCTATCATCTCTGCCAATTCGGCTGTGCTCGGCTGTCTCTCGTTTTCCTGCTCGAAGCGGCCCAGTGCCTTGTTTATCTTATTCAGGGAGCCCACCTGGTTCAGTGGAAGCCTGACTATTCGGCTCTGTTCTGCCAATGCCTGCAGAATGCTCTGCCTGATCCACCACACGGCGTAAGAAATGAACTTGAAGCCACGGGTCTCATCGAACTTCTCTGCGGCCTTTATCAAGCCCAAGTTTCCTTCGTTTATCAAGTCCGGAAGACTAAGTCCCTGATTCTGATACTGTTTGGCTACAGAAACCACGAATCTCAGATTTGCCTTTGTAAGTTTCTCCAGAGCCACCTGGTCTCCCTGGCGTATTCTCTGGGCCAATTCCACTTCCTCTTCCGGAGACACCAACTCCTCGCGACCTATCTCCTGGAGATACTTGTCCAGAGATGCACTCTCACGGTTGGTGATGCTTTTTGTAATTTTAAGTTGTCTCATTATATGTCAAAATGTCTATTCCTTAGGCACTGCGAAGAATACGGAACGACCTGCCGGAGTGATGCACTCGAGTATGAATGCACGCTGCTTTGACTTGGCCGCTGCATCTATCACGTCTTGAGGTTTCGACACTGCCTGATTATCCACATACCTGATAATCATTCCGTCACATACGCCACTGGCTGCCAATTTACCTCTGCCGGCTGATACCACTTCCACTCCGTGTTTGATCTTCAAATCGTTCAGAGTAGCCTTTTCGGCAGCCTTCAAGGTGGCTCCATAGAAGGAAACAGTCCCATCTTCGAAAGCATAGCCTGTCTGAGTGGTATCTCCCAGGAAAGTAACTTTCACCGTCATAGTGTTCTTTCCCCTGGCGAGTTTCAAATTAGCCACATCACCTGGATGGAAACTGTTCACGAGTTCCTGGAAGTTAGCTGGGTTAATAACCTGTTTACCATTCACTTCAAGGATTACGTCACCCTCCTTTATTCCAGCTTTATCGGCAGCGCTTCCCTTTGAAACCTCAACTATATATACGCCATTTAAAGAAGAAAGTTTCATATCGTCCGCAACTTTTTCATCAACTGCTCTCATAGTTACTCCCAGCAGAGCCCTACGCACTGAACCGAAGTCTATAAGATCAGCCACAACCTTGCTGGCTATGTTGGAAGGAACGGCAAAAGAATAGCCAGAATAGGATCCAGTCTGGGAAATGATGGCGGTATTGATTCCGACCAGTTCTCCCTTTTTATTAACGAGAGCGCCTCCTGAATTGCCAGGGTTCACGGCTGCATCGGTCTGGATAAAGGACTCAACCTTGAATTCACCCCTGTAATTAGGCATTGAGCGACCCTTGGCAGATACAATTCCGGCCGTGATGGTAGAACGCAGGTCGTATGGGGAACCGATGGCCAGCACCCACTCTCCGATACGCAGCTGGTCCGAATCAGCGAAGCTCAGATAAGGCAGAGAATTGGCCTCTATCTTAAGAAGGGCTATGTCAGTGGCCGGATCGGTGCCGATGATGGTGGCATCGTAGGACTTGTTACTGTTCAAGGTCACGCGCACTGATGTGGCATCGGCGATGACGTGGTTGTTAGTTACGATATAGCCGTCAGGACGAATGATAACTCCGGAGCCGCTGCCCTTGCGCTCTCTAGGCTGAGGGGCGAAATCATCCCCGAAGAAAAACTGGAAGAAAGGATCCGCCAGTTGGGAGTTAGGAGTACTTTTGATAGTAACTTCCACATATACGACAGCTTCCACTGAAGACTCTGCCGCATAGGTAAAGTCAGGATAGTCCTGAGGACGGGCTGACAAAGTGGCAGTGGATATGACTATCATCCCTGCCGTTAGAATCGATTTAATAGAAGATTTCATTTTATTTATCATTTAAATTGTAATTTACAAACCGGTCAGTAATAAAGTCAAATAGTATGCCAATAGTTTTGAGTTTTTTTCGTACATTTGTGCGAATAATGTTTTTTAAGAGAACGATAAAAATTATTGCATATGGAATTCAATGTATCTAGCGCTGAGCTTCTGAAAGGCTTGATGGACGTATCCAAGGCCATTCCTTCGAAAACCGCCCTTCCTATCTTGGATAACTTCCTCTTCCGTGTAAACGAAGGGATACTCGAGATTACAGCCTCTGATATGGAGCTGACGCTGCGCACCGGCATTCCTGTGGATGTCCAGGAAGAAGGCTGCATCGCCGTTCCTTCACACCAGCTGATAGACCTGGTTAAATCCCTTCCGGATCAACCTATCAGCATCAAGACCTCTTCCGAGAGCTCTTTCGAATGTATCTGGAGCAATGGTAATTCCTCACTTCCATATTATCCGGCTGAAGACTACCCTGAGATTTCAGACAAATGTGCCGATGCCAGGAACATAGTGTTCCCTGCCCAGGCCCTGGTAAATGGAATCACTTCCACCGTCTTTGCCACTGCTGACGACGAGATGCGTCCGACTATGAACGGTATTTTCTTCGATCTGAACGTAGAGAGCAGCACTCTGGTTGCTTCCGATTCCCATAAGCTTATCTGTTATACAGACACGGAATTAAAAAGCCCTGAGAAGACCTCCTTCATCCTTCACAAGAAACCGGCTATGGTGCTTAAAAGCATCATTGGCAAGGACATAGAGAGCGTCAGCGTGGATTTTGACGAGTCGTCCGCAGTCTTCAGATTCGGAGCCACCACTCTTATCTGCCGCCTGATCATAGGCCGCTACCCTAAGTATAGGGACGTTATTCCACAGAATAACTCAAACATCTTGAAAATCGACAGAGTACAGCTTCTGAACACAGTGAAACGTGTGGCCGTGTGTGCTAACAAAGCCTCCAACCATATCAAATTCGAGCTGTCTGAGGGCCTGCTGGAACTCACCGCCCAGGATTTGAGTTTCGCCATCGCCGCTTATGAAAAAGTGCCTTGCGAATATAATGGCGACAGCCTAAGCATCGGATTCAAGAGCAGTTTCCTCATCGAGATTCTCAGCAATATGACCTGCGAGACAGTAGTGATGAAGTTTGCAGATGCCAGAAGAGCAGCCCTTATCGTTCCTTCCGAGGAAGAAAGTGAGAGCGAGAAGATCTGCGGAATCCTGATGCCTATAATGGTATCCTAACTATAAAGTGTACGATATATGAATCTAAACCTGAAACGTCCCCTGCTTTTCTTTGACATAGAAAGTACGGGTCTGAATATTCCTTGTGATTCCATCATAGAACTCAGCTTTGTAAAAGTCTTCCCTGATGGTTCCGACAAGGTAAAGACCTGGAAGATAAAGCCCTGGGACTATGAAAAAGGTTGTCAGAGACCTATTGATCCGGCAGCATCGAAAGTAAATGGAGTCACTGACGATATGCTTGTGGATTGTCCCACCTTCTTTGAAGTTGCGGATGAAGTCGCTCAGTGGCTGGAGAACAGCGACCTGGCCGGGTTCAACTCTTCGAAATTCGACCTTCCTATGCTTGCCGAGGAATTCGAAAGAGCCGCCCTGGCGGGGAAGCAGTTGAATGTGGACCTGCATTCTCCACTTATGGTGGACGTGCAGAATATCTATCACGCTATGGAACCGAGAAATCTCAAAGCCGCTTACCGTTTCTACTGTGGCGGAGAGGATTTCGACAACGCCCACACTGCTGAGGCGGACACCATTGCTACTTATAAGGTTCTTAAGGGCCAACTTGACAAATACCCTGATACTCTGGTGAACGATGTGACTTCCCTGTCAAATTACTCGAATAAGAGAAACATCGACTTTGCTGGCCTTCTGGTCAGAGGAGAAAACGGTGAGGCCGTGATCAACTTCGGCAAACATAAGGGAAAGACTGCCAGAGAGGTATATCAGAGCGAAAAATCTTATTTCAATTGGATTCAGAGTTCTTCTTTTATGCTGGACAGTAAGAAACAGTTCGCAAAACTGGCAGAAGAATTCGCCATGGAAAATGGCCTTAAAAATTTGAGTTTGAAATGGGGAAAATAGTAGGTAATGCCATTAAGTTATTATTCAGTCTTAAAGACGGCGGGAATAAGGCCAAGATGGACAAAGCCCTCAAAAAGCCTTTCGAGACATCCTGCCATACCCTAAGAGACATTTTGACTTATAATCGTGAGACTGCTTTTGCTAAAGAACACGATTTTGACTATATCCTTGCCGCCGGAAGTGACGAGGAACTGATTGCCCGATACAGGGAAAAGATAAGTCCTAAGGAATATGAGGATTTCCGTCCCTATGTAGAC
>CAMFSN010000046.1 GCA_945983015.1 uncultured Bacteroidales bacterium | reverse complement strand
GTCCGTCTCGTGGGCTCGGAGATGTGTATAAGAGACAGATACAGGACGGATAGTATATCCAAGGAAACGATTATGGTGATTCATAAAAGCATCGTCAGCACTGAAAGACATATCCCAAGCGTAGTCCGAAAAATCCTTAAAAAGTGATGTGGACCAGTAGCGACCGTAGGAAGCCACATCTTTCCACTCGTCTTTTTCGCGGTAACCGGCAGCAGGAAGAAAGATACTTGCGTCGTTCTTTTTACTAGTAACAAGATATCCGTTGACTCCATTCGATTGTGTCCAAGTCCAAGTACAGTTATCCAATAACTCTTTCCACTCTGAATCACAAGGCATTCGCCATTTTCCGCCCAGTATTAGGCATACCACATCATCACTAAAATCAAGTTCTGTCTTATTGTCTGCAGGTCCATAATCAGGATCTGTATTATATTTTGAATAAGCAGTTAAGGTCCCTGTAAACCACTTATACGTACTCTGACTATAGTTGTCCTTAGTCTCCGTTTCTCCCCACGCATAATAATACCCGTAATCTTCCGGATTTACTGCTCCGAAATTAGCTGCAGCCCATTTTACAGACAATCCCAAGTCAATAGCATCTGAAGGTAAATCCGCAGTATTAAAGCTCTTTACTTCTCCAAAATACTCTATGTCATTAAACTTGGCACAGGCGACAAAGTAATAACTAGTGTTATAATTCAATGCACTTAAAGATACGGCAAACGAGCCATTTTCTTCCAATTCCGCTGGAACATTCTGGCCAGAAGCCTTGAGTTCCTCTACCCCACTCGCCGAATCACTATAAAAGAAGCAGGCAGATTGTGGCTGAGTGCCTTCAATCTCGAAAGACAAAGAACCATTCAATGTTGCGGTAAAAAGGCTAACATCAGTGGCGTCTCCTGTCGTAACTGTGGGCTCCTTTGGTTCCGAAAGAGTGATGAATGACTCTACCTCCCCACTCGCTTCTTGTCCGTCTACCGAAGCACATAAGACATAATAGTACCTAGTCTCCGCTTGCAGTTCGGTGGCACTCACGGAAACATACCCGCCTGTGCTCGGGACAGCCTCAGCAGAAATCCTTTCACCCTTTATGCCCAAAGCGTTTTCCTCTAGGCCAATTACAAACCACAGCTCTGCCTTTTCCGCTACCGCATTACTAATCGACACACTTCCATTCAAGGTCGCAGAATTTGCTGTGATATCACTTGCGTTCATAGTTGTGCAAACGATGCTGACAGCATTATCCTCAGAAGGATCATTCATCAGACAAGATGTACCTAATCCGAGCAGCCAGATCGCTGCTACCGCAATAGCAAAATACTTTTTCATAAGATGACAATTATTATGGACACTGCCCATATAACATTGCAAATGTAGTCATTCCCCATAATAATCGCAACACAAGGAGTCTGCGGTGAGTAAAAACCTCGATTTGCTCACGGGACAGGGTTTTCAGGTGCCTGCGGTGAGCAAAAATGTAACCGTCTCCGCGATTACGTATTGATGTGAAAACAGTCGAGCGACTGACTTAGCGTGAGAGCAATTTTTGGCCGTTTTTTTGCGTTTTTGCTAAAAATTTAGCCCGAAACGCAAAATTTCGGCCTTTTTTTGCGTTTTGTTCTCTCAGTAGGTAAGCGTCTCCCGCGCTTACGTATTGTTGCATAGTAGTAACAGACAAGATTATCTGCTAGGTGCGCGGCACCGAGGAAGAAAATAGATTAGCTTTCGGACTTGGTTTGAGGAGCAGAACTGACTTGGTTTTCAAGAACTGAATAAAAATGATTAAATTTGAGACTTGTTTTTAGATGAGACTTATGAAAAAGAGAATTGTCGCGCTTCTGTGTGGATTATTGCTGGGAGGACTGTGCTTTGCTCAGCTTCCTATGAGTGTGGAAAAGGAATTGACCTATCTGGAGAATGATCTGCAGCAGAAAGCATATTCTAAAGTAAAGGATCAGAATAATAATCTCTGTGCCTTGATTAAGGTCAGCCTTAGCAGATCTTTGCCTAATCCTCTGATTTTGGAGGTGGGAGGTCTGGGTGTGACAAAGACTGAGCAGCGACCTGACGGCGAGATCTGGTTCTTCGTCCCATATCAGGTGAAGAATCTGGAGTTCAAGTGTAAGGATTATACCCCTATCCCTAAAATTCCGGTGAACCTGAGGGCCGGAGGAGTCTATACCCTGAGCATAAGAGTAGATGCCTCCACCACTACCGTCACCAACGTCAAAGCGACTTCAGGCTACCTGAAAATCAGGCTTAATCCAGCAGATGCCTTCATCAGTTTAGGTAAGACCAGGGACTACGAACTCGGATATATGAGTGTTAAGGAGGGAGGTCTTTTCGCTGAGACCATGGACTATGGAACTTGGTATTATAAGGTAGAATCAGAACTTTATAAGACTTATGAGGGAGTAGTGAATTTCGATTCCTCCACCCCTGTGCAGACAGTAAATCTCGAGCCCGATTATGCCTATCTTGACATTACTACTGACCCATCCGGAGCCGATGTATATGTTGATAACAAGTATCTTGGCAAAAGCCCTGTCAATTCTGATCAAAAATATAAAAACGGCCAATATTCCATAAGACTCATCAAGGAAGACTATTATTCTCTTAGCAGCCAATTCGTGCTCAATGGCCAGGGCGACAAGCAGCATTTTGCATATTCCCTTAAGCCTCGTTTCGGCATCGTGGAATGCATCTGCGATGACCCCAAGTCCGAAATCTGGATAGATGAGCAGTACAAAGGGACCGGCAGATGGAAAGGGAGCATCGGCAGCAATTCATCCCACATACTCGAAGCAAGACGAGCTGGCCACATGGCTCAAAGCCAGAGCTTCAGCCTCCAAGATGGGGAAGAAATTAAGGTGAAAGTCGGCTCTCCGGTTCCGCTCTACGCCATTTTGAAAATAGAAACCCAGCCAATGGAGTGCGAGGTCTATGTCGATGGACAGAAAATGGGCGAAAGCCCTCTACAGATAGAAGTTCTCGCCTGCGAGCACACTATTAAACTCGTTAAGGATGATTTTATGCCAATTGAAGACAAAGTGCTGCTCAGCCATAACCAGCAGTTGCTTTACCAGCATACTTTTACAGAGAAGAAGTCGACACCCCTTCCTGCCTCCAACTGCTTCATCGTCTCTCAGAGCGGCACCTACAGTTTTAAGCCTGTCAAGGGTAACAGCAGCCAGTCTGTAGGCCAAGTCTCATCAGTAGCAGTGCTTTGGGAGACCTTCGGCACTGCGACAAAACCAAATGTCGGCGACCTGATTCAAAATCTGCGTTACAAAAACGGTCTTATCATCTTCTCCACCGCCGATACCTTTAGGGAAGGCAACACCCTTATCGCTGCCAAGGATGCCAGTGGAACCATACTCTGGTCCTGGCATATCTGGATGACAGATCAGCCTCAAGAGCAGCAGTATAAAAATAACGCCGGCATAATGATGGACAGGAACCTCGGCGCCACCTCCGCCACTCCTGGCGATGTCGGAGCCCTCGGACTCCTATATCAGTGGGGAAGAAAAGACCCATTCCTCGGCTCATCCTCTATCTCAAAAAATGTGGAAGCAAAGGCGACGATTTCTTTCCCTGAGCCGGAAGCATCAACTTCATCTACTGGTACCATCGCTTACGCCACGTCGCATCCTACCACATTTATCTATAATGCTGGAGGGAATAACGACTGGCAGGCAGCTAATGATAACAGCCGCTGGCAGTCCAGCAAGACTATCTACGACCCTTGTCCAGCTGGTTGGAGAGTACCTGATGGTGGCAGCAACGGTGTATGGTGCAAGGCGTTCGGAACCAGTAGTTTTTGGGGCACTTCATCCAATTTGGATTCCACTAATAAAGGAATGGATTTCTCCAAGACAGATAAAACATTAGCAAATTTAGGTCCTATTTGGTATCCTACCTCTGGTTATCGTTACTGTAGCTATAATTTTGGCCTCCTGTACAATGTCGGCAACTACGGTTTATATTGGTCAGTTGCACTAGATGGTGAGCGTGCACAAGAGTTGTTCTTCGGCGACAAAGGCCATGTCAATCCGTCAGGCAGCCACGAGCGTGCAGACGGGCTGGCCGTCCGTTGTATGAAGGAAAACAATAATACTTCAAATTCTTCATCTACAGTTTCTGCACTTGTTAGTATAGATTGTGAACCAATTGGTTGTGAAATTATTATCGATGGACAAAAAATTGCGGAGAACTCAATTCAAATTAGATTATCAGCAGGCAAGCATTCAATTAGAATTCAGAAAGAAGGATACGACCCGATAGAAGATATTCTTGAGATAAAATACGATTATCCAATAAGCATAAATTATTCCCTTATTACTCATTTTACAAGTTCAACCGGAGAGTATGTAGAAATTGAATGGGACTAAAACGTTCTTTACAGATAATATGTTTCAAAAGCAAGGGTGCTGTTACAAATTAGACTGTTAAACTTGTGGCTGTATTATGGTAAAGATAATGGGCATAATCAATTTGACGCCGGATTCGTTTTTCGAGAAGAGCCGCTATAACTACTCCATCCTCGACAGTAAGGCTGATATCGTGGATGTGGGAGCAGTCTCCACAAGACCGGGGGCTGAGGATGTGAGCCTGGAGGAGGAGTGGAGGAGGCTGGAGCCCTTTCTTTGGAACTGGAACCGAGCACTTAATACTGAGGGGAAGAATAAAGTCCAGAACCGAGCGCCTAAGGAGCTTTCCATTGACACTACCAGGTCGGAGATAGTCAGAAGAGCCTACGAGATAGTGGGCCCGTTCATAGTAAACGACATCTCGGCAGGCGAAGACGACGAGCAGATGCTAGAGTGCGTGGGGGGATTGGCATTAAAATATATAGCGATGCACAAACGGGGAAACCCGAGGACTATGGATTCGCTCTCAAACGAGGATGTGCCG
The DNA here is from genome assembly GCA_945983015.1 of uncultured Bacteroidales bacterium. Classification (GTDB taxonomy): domain Bacteria; phylum Bacteroidota; class Bacteroidia; order Bacteroidales; family UBA932; genus Cryptobacteroides. The sequence goes on along the minus strand of CAMFSN010000046.1, from coordinate 7,689 downwards.
ATTATGCAGCAGCTGGAGGAGTACTTCCGCGACTTCAAGAAGAGAGCACGGAAGGCCGGCATCAAGGACTGGATTCTAGACCCGGGACTTGGCTTTGCAAAAACCAAGGAACAGAACATAGAGATTATCGAGAAACTGCCCCTGCTGAAAAAATTCGGCCGCCCCATTTTGATAGGAGCAGCCGATAAAAGATTTACCGAAGGCAATACCGAATACTATCACCTCTTAGCCTTGAGAGGGGGTGCTGATATCCTGAGAGTTCATAACGTTGAAGCGGCTTATCTGACTTACGCCCAGTATCAAAGTGAGAATAAAGACCACAAATAGCACCCAGTAACAGCCCTGAGGCATTATGCTAAACCAGGTGGCAGTGTCAGGAACCTCTTCTATCTGACTTATCATCAGACTGGTGAAATTATTCGTAAAATGCATCAGGATACAGAGCCAGAGATTGCCCGTCTTATAATATACATAGCCGAAAAGACAGCCCAGGGCGAAGGCCGGAATAGCCTGCCAAGGATTACCGTGAATAAGGGCGAAGAAAAGGGCTGAGAGTACGATGGCCCAGAAGGCTTTTACTCCATTACGATACAAAGTTCTCATTATCAAGCCCCTGCAAAGCCACTCCTCCAGAAGCGGAGCCAGGACTGCCACGCTTAGGAAGTTGATGATAAAGTTCCCCCCTGTAGCAGAAGATAGAGCCTGCATCAACCACTCCGGCATAGGTGGCATCGCCTCATTCACTGCATCCATTACAAAGGAGGCGGCAAAGGTGAGAATGGCCACCAGGAGCCACAGACTCCTGTTCTCCCTGCCGACAGGAACAGATAATTCAGTACGATAGACCTTGGAACTGGCGTTCCTGATACAGAAATAGATGAAAACGAAGAGGAACATCAGCGGATATGTGAGCAGCATCAGCAGATCCTGCCCCACACCCAGATTCATCAGTATTCCAGCTAGCAAAGAGGAGCATACTACCCCTAAAATGAAGAGCACTATGATTAGTATCATCTCTCCCCATTTAGGAATCCAAACACCTTTAAATGACTTAGTCATAATAATTTACAAAAACTATTTTTAACTCACAAGTATAGTTCGTAAAGATGAAAATCCTCAAAATTTCTGCAATTTACCAAGCTATTTACCTGACTCGCGAAACTTGGACCTCTATTTATACAAAGGTGTAGGATATACTCCCTGCTCGGCGAGTTGGGCAAACTTGGCGACCACAAGAGGCCTATCCTCCTTAAAGGTCACGCCAAACCAACGCTCCGGAGAACTGATCACATCACACTCCTGCTCACCGTGCTTGATCAAGTAATCCACCACAAATGGGATATAGAACTCCTTCTTAAGCTCCATTCCGTTCTCCTTAAGGAAATCTACGAAAAGGGCCTCAGTCTTAGAGAAAAAGTCCGGAGTGAAACACCACATATTCATAGAACAGAGATCCTTAGGCTTAATCTCCACACGAAGGGAAGTCTCGGAATTGTCAGCCCTGAGAACTCCGTCAGGGTCAAACATAACATTATGATGTTCAACTACATCGGTAAGTTTTCCCTGGGAAGTGTAACTGCATATGCCCCTGGACACGCCACCAGACTCAGAAAGGGTTTTATCCACCTCGAAGCCCACGATGGCATATACTCCTGAAGTATTCTCGTGGGAAGCACACCAGCGGGCGGCTATCTTAAAGGACTCCTTACCGTAGAAATCATCCCCGTTAATCACCACGAAAGGCTCGTGAATGGCATCCTTGGCCATCAATACGGCGTGAGCCGTACCCCAAGGCTTCTCCCTTTGAGGATTAAGGCTAAAGCCCTCAGGAATCTTATTCAACTCCTGAGTCACGAATTCAAATTCCAGAGGAGAGCCGTCCAGACATTTGACAGACTTGTATTTCTCCCTTACACTCTGCTCCATCTGCTCGCGGAAATACTCGCGAACTATATAGACAACTTTTCCAAATCCAGCCTCAACGGCATCAAAAATCGAATAATCGATAATGGTCTCTCCGGATGGGCCAAGTCCATCCATCTGTTTCAAACCACCATATCTGCTACCCATTCCGGCAGCGAGTACAAGAAGTGTCGGTTTCATCATTTTCTTTTTTAGAACTCGGCAAATTTAGTTAAATTTGCGCAATTATGGGCATTATGAAGCATATTTGGGACAAAAAACAGGACGGGAACCGAAAGGAAGAGCGTTCCTTTATGCGCGTACTCATAGTTGCAAGCTGCCTGGCCCTGCTTTTTCTCTGCATAAAGAAAGACAATGTCTTTCAGTGGATAAAGGCTGAACTCACCATCTCCAGACAAAATAAGGAGATAGCAGCTAACAAGAAAAAGATAGAGGAACTTGACAGACAGTATAAGCTTTTGACTGAAAACAGGGATTCCCTGGAGACTTATGCCAGAGAGCGTTATCACTTCAGTCAGAAAGGAGACGACATTTACTTGATCACTGAATGAGATTCACAGGCAGAATACTCTTTCCGACCCTTCTGTCGGCCTGCATCATCACATCCCTCGCCTCGGAGATGGCGGCAGGGCCTATGAGTTTTTCCCCTTCGGAGATAGCTGCTCCGGATACTGTCATCTACCCAAAGGATAATTACAAAGCCCGCAGGGTGGGCAACTACGAGACACTCAGCATAGCGGACAGCCTCCTGGGAGGACCAGACTCCCTTATCTTCGACAAGCCTGAAGAAGTGGACACTGTCAGGCATCTCACTGCCAGAGACACCATAGTAGCTCCCGACTCCTTAAAGGAGCTGGACCCTTTCAGATACAAATACTACGTAGCCCTGATAGACTCCCTGACCCACAGGCAAATCAGTGACTCACTTCGAGCCAGCGGAGACTCCTTGATGCTCTGTGAAGCCATCAAGCTAGACTCCCTGTATAAAGTGGATTCGATTTTCAGAGCCAAAGCAGCCTTTGAAGCCTGGTACGCCTCACTGTCGAAGGAGGAGAGGAAAAAATACGACTTCGAGCAGAAAGAACTCCGAAAAAAGGCCAAGGCTGACAGCCTGCAAGCCATCAAGGATGAGAAACAGGCCATTAAAGACAGCATTACCAAGAACACTCCCCGCATTCTGGACACATATGCGATAGCTGACACTATGCACTACAAGCGCATCATAGCCTGGACAGCGGACAGAGACTTTCAGGACCTTAATGTCTATGTTCCGGACAGCAGTTTCAACTATCACTTCTACGACTACGACTTCCAGAGAAAGGACGTAAATGCCACCTGGCTGGGAGTAGCCGGCTCCCCTGTACAGAGCTATAATTTCTTCAAAAGAGAAAAATACAGCGGCACTGGCTTCTGGGACTCCTATGGAGTCTGGTCCTACACTCCGGAGAATTTCATTCAATATAATTCCAAGACCCCACACACCGAGCTGGCCTATTTCGGCACTCTGATGGCAGGAGACGAGAAGGAATCGGATAACATCCACTTCCTCAGCACACAGAACATTACTCCGGAGTTAAACTTCAGCATACTCTACGAAAAATGGGGTGGCGGCGGCATCCTCACTAACGAAAAGACAGCTAACAAGACCTTCGGTTTCGGAGTCAACTACTTAGGTAAAAAATACCTGCTTAACACAGGATACATTAGTAACAACATCTCTATGGGAGAGAACGGAGGCATAGTGGACCTGAGCGAAATCAGGGACACCACCATAGAATCCAGAGAGGTAAAAGTCGCTATGACCAACGCGTCATCAGCTATAAAGAAAAACACATTCTACCTGGACCAGCAACTCCGCATTCCTTTCAATTTCATAAATGAGATGAGACTCGCGAAGGACAGCACTTATGTGGCCAGCGAGAACATCACCACCGCCTTCATAGGGCACGCCCTGGAATACAGCAGCTACGGAAGGCGTTTCAAAAACGGCAACCTGACTGACACAATTGGCCGAAAAGTCCTGGATAACAAACTCTATATCAGATTACAACCTTGGACCGAAGAGTCCTTTATCTCTAAGATGGACTTAGGAATCGGAGACCGCGTGGACAAATTCCACAATGTCAGCGCTAGCGACACCCTATCCACCCTAGAGAACGACCTATACGCCTACGCCGGAGTGAGCGGAGGCATAGGGAAAGCCTTCGATTGGAAAGCCAAGGCTAGACTTAGCTTCGCGGGACGAAGGGCCGGTGACTTTGAGGCCAGCATAGGCTTTGACACCCGCTTCTATCCATTCCGCAAAGCCAAAACCTCCCCTCTCAAATTGGGAGCCAAATTGAGCACCAGCTTACTGCTTCCGGAATTCTACGAAAGACATTTCTACTCTAATGTGAATGAACTCTTCCGCTGGGACAATTCCCTGGAGAAAAACGGAGTCAGCAAGGCGGAACTCAATATGGACATTCCGCATTGGAAATTCTCCCTGGATGCCGGGTACGCAATTCTGAACAATTATACCTATTATAATACAAACGGGCTTGTCCAGCAGAGCGCCGATCCTATCTCGGTTCTCAGCGCCAGCCTAAGGAAAGAATTCGTCTTCTGGAACTTACTGCACCTGGATAACCGCATTCTGGCCCAATACTCCTCCGACCAGAGCGCCCTGCCTTTGCCTAGCTTGGCCCTTAACCTCAAGTATTTCATACAGTTGCCTATTCAGCCAGGGGTGATGGATATGCAGATAGGCCTTAACGGATGGTGGAACAGCAAATGGTACAGTCCTCAATGGAATTACATCACCGGCACCTTCGCTAACCAAAACGAGTGGCAGTATAATAACGGCCCATTCTTCGACCTCTTCGTCAATGTCCAGTGGAAGACCTGCTGCATCTTCATCAAAGCCCAAAACCTGGGAGCAGGCTGGCCAATGGATCACGCCGACTATTTCAGCGCCCATCGCCACATAGTCACCACCGGTTTCACCCCTAGTCTCAAACTCGGAATCTTCTGGCCTTTCTACATCTCGCCTAACATTAACAGACAGGCTAACAAGTAATGAGTGCGAGCAAATTCATAGCCTCCAGACTCAGTTTCAAAAGCAGGGTTTCGCTGGTCGCCACGGCGGTCTCAGCCTTTGTGATAGTACTCGCCGTCTGCATACTCTCAGGTTTCAAGGAAGAGATATATAACAGTATATCAAAGTATTATGCCGAAATAAGGCTCAGCGACGACGGAAGCATAAAGATAGACGACCCCAGACTTGAAAGTCTCTCCAAGGACCCTAGGATAGCCTCCATCAGCCCCGCCATCTTCCAGGCCTCCCTGGTTCAAGCCGGCTCTCAGATGCAAGGCCTGCTCTTTCGCAGCAGCCCCGAGATAAAGGACGAAAACTGCAGCAGCATTCCCTCCAGCCTGGCCAGAAAACTTAATCTCAAGCAAGGCGACACCCTCACGGCCTATTTCATAACTGACAGGGCTAAGGTCCGCCGCTTCCTCATAAACGACGTCTACGAAGACTCAGCCATTCTGGACCAGAACCAGTGCATCGCATTCCTCAGTCTGGAAAGCCTTCAGAGAATAAAGAAAATCCCTGCAGATCAGGCTGATTGTATGGAGATAAGACTTGCCAATCCCTACCGTGACAAACGAGCCATCGAGAGCTGCGCCATAGACTTTGCGAACGCCAGCGGCCTGATATACAGCAGCAGCGCCCGCGAATTCCCCGCCCTTTACGACTGGCTCGAGATATTGAATGCCAATGTCCTTATCATCCTGCTTCTGATGTGCGTGGTCGCGGCTTTCAACACCATCTCCGCCTTCCTGATCTTCATAATGCGCAGCAGCTCCACCATAGGACTGCTCAAAACCCTGGGAATGAGTTCCTCCGCCCTAAGCCGGAGTTTCCTGCGGCTGGTATCCTCCTCCACCATCCGCGGACTGCTGCTCGGAAACCTGGCCGCCCTGCTGCTTTGCGCCTTCCAGAGCGCAACTCATCTGCTGAAACTGAACCCTCAGAATTACTTCGTATCCTTCGTCCCTGTGCACATAGACCTGCTCGGGATACTGATTGCCAATCTTATCGCCTGGCTGGCGATAATGCTTCTGACTTTGCTTCCTACGCGCCGTATTGCCAGGATAGACCCTGCGCTGACCACTAAAGGCGAGACTCTCTGAAGACCTCCAGAATAGAAGGGTAAGTGTTCTTCAAGAAAGGGGGCAAACTGCTTTTGGCCACCCAGGCAGCCTTACTGATATCCTCTTCCCTTTGAGGAATCAAATCCACCGGAGCAGTGTATAACATCCCATACCACCAGGTATGCTTAAGGTGCCAGATTCCATCCCTGAGATAGCAGTGATCGGTGACACAGATGAGTTCTCCCAACTCCAATTCCCCCACCCCAGTCTCTTCCTCCACTTCCCTGAGGGCTGTGACTTGGATATCCTCTCCCGGGTCCTGATGTCCCTTGGGCAGGTCCCATTTGTCGTTTCTCTTAATTAGCAGATAATCTCCTCTGCGGTTCACTACCAGGCCTCCGGCTGCATTTACCTCCTTGAATTCTGCACAGATACTCCTGTACACCCCTTCGGTATCCTCTGATGGGATATATATTTTCGAAAGGGAGTCGGTCTGCTCGAACATCCTGGCGAAAGTGGATAAGTCTATGCGGCTCCCCGGATGAAATATCACAGCATTCGAATCAGAGAGGCTCTCATCTACAGGCTCACAGATTATTATACATCTGTTCTCGAAGTATATCTTGTGCATAAAAAATTCTTATATTTGCGGCAAAAATAAGAAAAAATAATGTCAGCACAATACTCCAGCAAGCACGGGCTTGTGAAGTGTCCCTGCGAGATGCTGTATATGAATTTCACGGACCTTCGCAATTTCAAGAATATGATTCCACAGAATGTGGAAGACATCAGCGTTGAAGCCGAATTCGACCAGATAAAATTCAACGCTAAAGGGATGAGTTTCGGACTTAGGGTGGAAGAGCGCTGTCCATATTCGAAGATAGCTCTGGTCTCCTATGACTCCCCTTTCAATTTCGCAATTCAATTCCATTTCGATAAGAAAGACTCCCTTTTCACCGAATTTTATATAGAAGTGCAGGCCGAGTTGAACGGAATAATGAAGATGATGCTAGGCGGCAAAATTACCGAGGCTCTTAACAAGGTGGTGGATGAACTCGTCGAGCACAGCCGTTAGACTGAACCCTTTCAAGGGCCTGCTTGGGCCCGAAGGCCGAGCCATTGCCTGGAGTCCATACGGAAGGCTCCTGGATGAAAGACCTGTCTTTACCCTGGATCCTCTTTTCCACGCCGGCTGCTACTATGTGCAGGATGCCTCGGCGATGTACGTGGGACATATCTTCCGCAAGGCACTGGATAGAATTGGCCGAAAAGGAATCAAGGTACTGGATCTCTGCGCAGCGCCAGGAGGGAAAAGCACCGATCTGGCGGCCTCGCTCAGGGAACGCTACGGGGACGATTTCCTGCTGGTGAGCAATGAGGTGATGAAGGAAAGGGCGAGGGTGCTGGCCTCGAACATCAACCTCTGGGGAGACCCTCAGGTGTTCGTGAGCAGTGTAGATCCGGCGGTGTTGGGAGAATTGGCAGGCTTTTTTGACATCATAGTGGCAGACGTGCCCTGCAGCGGCGAGGGAATGTTCAGAAAAGATGAAAGGGCAGTGAAGGAGTGGTCCGAGCAGACCGTCCAACTATGCTGCGCCAGACAGAAAAGGATATTGGCAGACATATGGC
>CAMFSN010000045.1 GCA_945983015.1 uncultured Bacteroidales bacterium | reverse complement strand
TCCTGCTTGAAGTCGTAGGTCGGCGCAATGTGGTAGGTGAATGCCGGCCACCCGTCAATAGGCTCTATCTCCTTTTGGCTATGATGCTTGGGCACCGAGCGGAAGTAGTCGGCCTGAGAAGTAGTCCGTAAGCCTCGAGGCTTACATCTCGACAACTCATCGTAGTCGTGTTTCTTCTTTTTTATCATTTGTCGCCCTTTTTTATTACTTTTGTCGGCAAAGCTATTCAATTATGGACTCGTGTATTTATTCCAGAATCTTAGATCTGCTCCATAGGGAAGTTAAACCGGCTTTGGGTTGTACGGAACCTGTAGCAGTGGCATTGTGTGTGGCCAGAGCCGTGGATGAGTGTGGGGGAGCATCTCCTATAAAGGAATTGAGAGTGAGTGTCTGCGCCGGCATTTTGAAGAATGCTATGGGAGTGGGGATCCCCGGAACCGGTCAGACCGGTTTGCCTATAGCCATTGCTCTCGCGGCAGTGTGTGGGAATTGGCATTATGGACTCGAAGTCCTAAAGGATGTGAATCCTGCGGCCGTGCAGAAGGCCAAGGGACTGATTAAGGCCGCTAAGGTGAAGGTAAGTTCCGCTGAGAGCGAGAAAATTCTCTATGCCAGGGCAGAGTGTGAATTGGAAGACGGGACTCTCGCCTGCTGCATAGTGGAGGATGAACATGACCGGATTAGTTTCGTAAGTCGGAATTCCGAGGTATTGCTGGATGAAAGGACTGAAGAAGTTCTGGAGCAGGAAGAGGAGGAGGGGAAGTTTCTGACTTTGGAGATGATTTACGAATTCGCCAGGACTGCCAGCCTTTCAGACCTGGGGCTTATCAGGGAGCAGATCAGACTGAATTCCGCTCTCAGTGAAGAGGGTATGAAAGGGGATTATGGCCTCAGGGTCGGTAAGACTATAGCCAGCAATTCTGCCAAGGAAGTCTTTGGAAGGACTTTAAGTACGGAATGTATGTCTAAGACTGCAGCAGCTTCGGATGCGAGGATGGCCGGCTGCCAGCTTCCCGCTATGAGTAATTCCGGTAGTGGCAACCAGGGAATCACCGTTTCTATTCCGGTGCTGGCCGCTTCGCAGTTTCTGAATGCCGGAGAGGAAGAAATGATAAGGGCTGTCACCTTGAGTAATCTGGTGGCCATACATATAAAGTCTTACCTGGGCCGATTGTCCGCCTTATGTGGCTGCGTGGTGGCTTCCACGGGTTCATCTTGCGGAATAGTTATGCTTAGGGGCGGGGGAGTAAAGGAGATGTCCTATGCCATTAAGAATATGATTGGAAGTATCACCGGAATGATATGTGACGGGGCTAAGGAAGGCTGTGCGCTCAAGGTGGCAAGCGGAGTATCCTGTGCCTTGCAGTCTGCGATGCTGGCTGTCAATGGTATCTGCGCCCAGCCTACTGACGGAATCATAGACGAGGATATAGAGAAGACCATACAGAATATGGGGAATATAGGTGCTTTCGGTATGAAGTCCACAAATAGCTTGATTTTAGATATAATGTTATGTAAATAGTTGTATATTTGCAAGCTGTATGTGGAAAAGAGGAGTGTTTATATTGATTCTGTTCAGTGGCTTTTTCCTTTCACCCCTGAAGGCGGAAGAAAATGCTGCGGCAGTGGATTATATCCATTTTTATCAGAAATTCCTCAGCCCCTTGAAGAATAGCCATTGCAGGATGTATCCCTCCTGCTCCGCTTATTCCAAGATGCTTTTCCAGGATTATCCCTTTCCCCTGGCTATGGCTCTCACTGCCGACAGATTGACCCGTTGCGGTCACGATTCTAAGTTTTATCTTTCGGCCAATTTTAACGGCTCCCGCCGGCTAATTGACTTTCCGGCCACCAGGCTTGTGCCCGAAGAATTGTGCTCTTCCCATTCCGTGGCCCCTTCGGCTGCGGTGCTTCCGCCCTCAGACTCATCTTCGGTGGACATCCGATTCGTGCATAAGCTTATTAATCAGAAGAATTATGAAGCGGCGCTATTGGAGATAGAAAGGCTTTTCTTTTTTTATCCTGAGAAGTATAAGTATGAAGCCCTTCTGTATGTGGACAAGTTAAAGTGCTATGAGGGAATGGGGAAATTTACCCAAGCCCTGAAGACTTACGATTCCGCGCCTTCCTCTTTGAAGGAGGATTACTCTTTGCTCTATACTTCGGCCCATATCCTATCACTCACATCTGAGAATGCGCTTTCTCTGGAGCGTTTTGAAAAAGCGGCTGACATTTTTGAGAATAATGCGGATTTGAGTCGGGAGTATGCGGCTCCCTATGGGGAATTGGCCTTGCTTTATGCCGAGAAAGGGGAGTTTGACAGAGCCGGGCAGGCCTTTGACAGCAAACTATCCTGGGATGGAAATGAATTGGCATATAGCAGGAGCCTGAGTGTCTTGGAGGATATGCAGAGAAGAAGGGAAAAGAGCGAGTGGCTCGCTGCAGCTCTGAGCCTGATTCCTGGCGCGGGTTATCTTTATACCGGTTCCTTTTCCAATGCCCTTACCTCGCTGCTTATCAATTCTTTGCTTTTTTATGCCACCTGGACTTCAGCAAGTTCCCAAAACTATGGGGTGGCTATAATATGCGGAGCTTTGAATCTTTCCTTTTATATAGGTAATATGGTGGGGGCCGCTCAGAGTGCCGGAAGATATAATGAAATGCAGTGGAGGGGCTTCACTACGAAATTGAGAAATATTAATCCATATATCAATTAATTATGAAAAAAGTTTTATTTATCGTGCTTTTTGCCTTTGTCAGTGTGCTGTCTGCTTTTGCTCAGAATGGCGAGACTCTTGTCTTGAAAGCAGGTACTCCTGTCAATATGAAAAGTGTTTCCACTCTGAATTCCAGGTATCTTTCCGAAGGGAACAGTGTAGATTTCATAGTATCGAATGATGTTGTGGCTCAGGGAGTTACAGTCATCCCTTCGGGAAGTGTCGTAAAGGGCTACGTTCTGTCTGCCAGAAGGGCTACCGTTTTCGGTATAGGAGGGGAATTCTTTATCTCCATTGACGGCATTTATGCCAATGATGGTACTTATATTCCTTTGACAGGCGCCACTGTCAGCGCTTCCGGAGATGATAACGTGGTATTGGCTATCGCCTGCGGATTGTTTACTGTAGTCGGCTTCCTTATCAACGGAGACGATGCTTTTCTTCCGTCCAATACCCCTGTTCAGGGAATAGTGATGGTGAATACCTATATCAATTACTGATAAAGGATTTTAATTACTCATTTGCAACTCGGTTGCAGGAGGGATTTCATATTTTTGGAGGCTTTTAAAGACTGTCCATTATGAAATTCAATTCTGTATTACCGAGTTTGTTTTGTATATGCCTGGCTTTTACTGCCTGTAAAAGTGGAGCAAAGTCGGATTCCCATAGTAATGAAGACTCCCACTTGGAATCAGAGGAGCATCATCACGAAGGGGAGATTCATTTCTCTGAGGAGCAGGCAAAGGCTTGTAATCTGAAGACCGAAATAGTTGACAAAGAGATTTTCAATGCGGTAATTCCGGCATTTGGAGAACTTCAATCCTCTCCAGGGAAGGAGTGGAGTGTAGTAGCCACTTCTTCCGGAGTGATATCCTTTGCGGGGAAGGCTTATCTGAGCGAGGGAATGGAAGTTAAAAAGGGGGAGAGACTCTTTTCCCTCTCAGCTGAGGGTCTTCCCGAGGGCGATCCCAGCAGAAAAGCCCAACTGGAATACGAATCTGCCAAAAAGGAATATGAGAGGGCTGAAAAACTGATAGCTGATAAAATCATATCCGAGCAGGAATTTGAGAATATCAAGCTTAGGTATGAATTGGCCCAAAGTGCCTACAGGGCATCTTCTTCCACTTTCTCGGAAGGAGGAGTGGATATTCTGTCCCCCGCTGATGGTAAGATAATTCAGATTAATGTTTCTCAGGGAGATTATGTAGCTGTAGGACAGCCTCTTCTGAGGATAGCGGATACTGACAGGCTAGTTTTGAGGGCCGAAGTCTCACAGAGTTTTTACAAAGAGCTTTCAAGCATTCAGGACCTTCATTTGAAACTGCTTTCCGAGGAGAGCTTTCACAGTCTGAATGATTTGAGGGGCAGGCTCATATCAATTGGGAGCAGCTCCGCTTCAACCAGTCCTTATATCCCTGTTTATTTCGAATTTGACAATAGTCTGAATTATCCTTTGGGAGCGTATGCCGAGTTGTATTTATTGTCTCCTTCAAAAGATAAGCTAATCAGTATCCCACTGACTTCTCTGATAGAAGACCAGGGCAAGTACTTCGTATTTGTAAGGGAGCACGGGGATATGTATAGGAAACAGGAGGTGACACTTGGCAGAAGGGACGGATTCAGAACTGAAATCCTGGACGGATTGCAGGAAGGCGAGGAAGTGGTAGTCAACGGAGCATATAGTCTCAGGGCTGCTTCAGCCACTGCGATAATCCCGGGACATTCTCATAATCATTAGGATATGCTTAACAAGATTATAAAGTTCTCTTTGAATAACCGTCTTCCTGTACTGATCGCGGCTTTTCTGCTGATGGGAATTGGCATATATACAGCTTCCAGAATGGAGGTGGATGTTTTCCCTGACCTGAATGCCCCTACTGTAGTGGTGATGACGGAGGCCGGAGGAATGGCTCCTGAGGAAGTGGAAAGACGGGTGACTTTCCCAGTGGAGACAGCAGTGAACGGAGCTAGCGATGTCAGAAGAGTACGCTCTTCCTCCACTACCGGTTTTTCCATAGTATGGGTGGAGTTTGACTGGGGCACTGACATCTATAGAGCCAGGCAGATTGTCTCTGAAAAGCTTGCGCTCATCTCGGACAGTCTTCCGGAAGGAGTAGGCAGACCGACTCTTGGCCCACAGTCTTCCATTTTGGGAGAATTGATGTTCATTTCCCTTCGTTCAGATTCCACTTCGCTGCAGGAATTGAGGACATTGGCAGACTGGACTATCAGGCCAAGGATACTCGCTATGGGTGGAGTGGCGCAGGTTTCGGTCATAGGAGGGGAGTTGAAAGAATATCAGATAGAACTCAAGCCTGCCCTGATGCGAAAATATGAAGTGTCTCTGAAGGAGGTCTTTGAGGCTGTGGAAGGGATGAATTCTGACAGTTCCGGTGGCATTCTTTACGAATATGGGAATGAGTATATAGTAAGAGGAGTGCTCTCTTCGGATCGTATTTCTGACTTGGGCAATGCTTTCGTGAAGATGAATGATGGAAGTCCGATTATGTTAAAGGATATAGCTCATCTGCAGATTGGAAATCATCTTCCGAAGATGGGTACGGCTTCTCACGATGGACATCCTGCAGTGATGATTACTGTAAGCAAGCAGCCTAACACGAACACTGTGGAACTTAGCTCCAGGATAGACGAGGCCATAGCTGAACTCTCTGAAAACCTGCCTTCCGATGTTCAGATATCTACAGATATCTATCGTCAGGAACGCTTTATCCAGAGCTCCATTAACAATGTGGGGAAGGCTCTTTTGGAGGGCGCGATATTCGTGGTAATAGTTCTCTTCCTTTTCCTTATGAATGTGAGAACTACATTCATATCCTTGATTACCATTCCTTTGTCTCTATTGGTTTCAGTGCTGGTACTCAAGCTTTTCGGCCTTAGCATAAACACTATGAGTCTGGGAGGAATGGCTATAGCCATAGGGTCTCTGGTGGATGACGCCATAGTGGATGTGGAGAACGTGTTTAAACGCCTGAAGGAGAATAGGGCGCTCCCTTCAGAGCAGAGATTGCCCGTGAAAGAGCTGGTATTTGAGGCTTCCAGGGAAGTCAGGATGCCTATTCTGAACTCCACCTTGATAATCATAGTAAGCTTTATCCCTCTCTTTTTCCTTTCCGGAATGGAAGGAAAACTTCTGGTGCCTCTTGGAATTGCCTTTATAACAGCACTTTGTGCTTCGACACTCGTGGCCCTTACCCTTACTCCTGTACTCTGCTCTTACCTTCTGGGCGAGAATAAGGAGACTAAGGAGGCCTACCTTAGCACTCATTTGAAACGCATTTACGAAAAAGCTCTGAGAGGAGCCATAAGGCATAAGGGGGCCGTTTTGGGAGGAACACTCTTGCTTCTTATAATAGCACTTTGTTTCTTCTTTAATCTGGGCAGTAATTTCCTTCCTCCTTTTAATGAAGGCTCTTTCACTATAAATATCAGTACCCTGCCAGGAGTTTCTCTGGAGGAATCTGACAGAATAGGAGCCCAGGCGGAGAAGATTCTTATGGAGATTCCTGAAATTCAGACGGTAGGAAGAAAAACCGGTCGCGCGGAATTGGACGAGCACGCCCTTGGGGTGAACAGTTCTGAGATAGAAGCTCCATTCATTCTGGATAAGAGAAGTAAAGCTGAACTCGAGGCAGAGATCAGGGAAAAGCTTGGGGTCATACCTGGGATTAATTTCGAATTAGGTTCCCCTATCAGTCATAGAATAGACGCTATGCTTTCAGGAAGCAGGGCGAATATAGCCATTAAGATATTTGGAGAGGACTTGCAGACTCTCTATTCATTGGCCACTGAAGTCAGGGAAGAGATTGAGGATATCCCAGGGCTGGTGGATTTGAATGTGGAGCAGCTTGTCAGCAGGCCGCAGTTGCAGATCATACCTAAGCGGGAGATACTTGCCAGATATGGTATCAGCCTGCCGGAATTCTCCCAAATGGTCAATGTGCTGCTTTCGGGAGAAGTCGTCTCCACTGTATATGAAGGTAATAAATCTTTCGATCTGGTCCTTAAAGCCCAAGGCTCTGAGCGCAATTCCATAGAGGCTATTCGAAATATGCTGATTCGTAGCGATCAGGGACAAGTGCCGCTTGGAGAATTGGCCGAGATCCGCTCTTCCAGCGGTCCGAACACCATCAACCGTGAGAATGTGTCCCGTAAGATAGTGGTAAGTGCCAATGTCTCTGGCCGTGACCTTTCCGGTGTGGTCGGCGATATCCGCTCCCGAGTCTCTGAGATAAGTCTTCCTCAGGATTATCATATAGAGTATGGAGGCCAATTCGAAAGTCAGGAGTCCGCCTCCAGGATACTGCTTATCGCTTCCATCTTCTCAATAATGCTTATCTTCTTACTGCTTTTTAAACAGTTCGGGAATGCCGTTCAATCCGCTGTGATTCTTCTGAATCTGCCTTTGGCATTGATAGGTGGCGTATTTGTGCTGCAGTTTACTGACAGGATGCTCAGTATTCCTGCCATAATCGGCTTCATATCCCTGTTTGGAATCGCTACCCGAAACGGAATGCTTCTGATATCGAGATATAATGATTTGAGAGAGAAGAATTATTCTTTGGAAGAGAGTGTGCTTAAAGGCTCGGTGGACAGGCTCCTGCCTATTTTGATGACGGCTCTTACTTCAGCCCTGGCCCTCATTCCTCTGGCCCTGGGTGGAGATATGCCAGGTAATGAGATTCAGAGTCCTATGGCAAAGGTGATACTGGGAGGATTGCTTTCCTCTACTTTGCTGAATGCCTTTGTAGTACCGATAATGTACCTGATAATAAGTAAAAAAAGTAGATGAAAAAGATTTTGCTAATTGGGCTTTTGCTTTCCACTTCCATCCTTTCTTATTCTGAGGAGGGGATAGGCGAAGCCTTGCAGACCATAGAGAAGAATAACCTTCAGTTGAGGGCATTGAGAGAGGAGCTTATAGGACAGGAATTGGAGGCAGAGATATCCTCAGCCCTGGGGAATCCTGAGATAGAGGCGGCTTATCTATGGGGCAGTCCTTCGTCCATAGGGAGCCGCAAGGACTTAAGCCTCAGTCAGAGTCTGGACTTTTCCAGCCTCAATGGCACTAAGAAACGCCTCTCTGATTCTATGAAGGAATTGGCCGGCTATGACTATGCCTGTCAGAGGATGGAGATACTCTTGGAAGCTAAAAGCGTTCTGCTGCAACTGTCTTATTACAATGCCTTGCTGGAGTCCTATGACAAAAGGATAGAGGATCTTTCCCTGGTAGGAAAGCTCTTTAGTCTAAAATATGAAGCCGGAGCAGCTAACAGTTTGGAGTATAATAATATACTTTTAAAAATAGCGGCTTTGAAGGCGGAGAGGGTCAAGTTGGACTCGTCCAGAAAGGAATTGGAAGGAAAACTCTGTGGTCTTAACGGAGGACAGCCTATGGAATGGAAGACAAAGGATTTTGAGCCTGTACTTGTGGAAAAGCCTTCGGAGCTGCTTGAAAGCCCATATCTTCAGCTCAGCAGGGCAGGAAGCGCTGCTAAGGAGAGAGAATTGGCCTTGAGTAAGGCAGAGAATCTGCCTTCGCTGAATCTAGGCTACAGGGGAGAATTTGTGGCAGGGGAGAATTTTCAGGGGATTTCATTGGGGCTCTCCATTCCTCTATGGACTAATTCCAAAAGGGTTCAGCAGGCTCAAGCCCAGCTTCAGGCAGCCAGATACAGGGAGGAGGAGACTCTGCAAAGTTATGCTTCGTATATCAATGCCTTGTATTCCCGCATAGAGACTTATGCCCTTTTGTGTCAGGAATATGCTCAGGTTTTGGAAAGTGCCGATAACAGGGCTTTCCTTCAGAAGGCCCTGGAGCAGGGAGCTATCTCCGTGCTGGACTATCTCTTGGAAATTGAGCTCTATTATCAGGCTCTGGAGTCCTGTCTGGACGCCGAATTAAACTATCATTTGCTTTGCGCCGAGTATTCTGCCAAAGACTTGTAAACAGTTTCAGCCAGCATCTTTGCCCCATCCTTGTTAGGATGAATCCCGTCGGTGTAGAACTTGCGGGATTTTAATACGGGGTGGAGTTCTATCACAGTCAGATTCCTTTCTTCTGCCACTTCCTTGATTATGGGAATGACTTTGTTCTTTAGGGTGGAATTGTGAAGCATCAGGGGCTTCAGGTCCAGTTTATGAAAGATTCGTGGGGGAGTCATCAGATAGACTCTCGGCTTGTGCTCCAATTTCAGGTAAGTGTCCACGATGCGGCAGTAGCCTTCCCTGAATTTATCAGGGTCCCAGTTAATCTGCTTGGTGTCATTAGAGCCCAGCATGATCAGGACTATGTCAGGATTAATCTCCTGGGATTTCTTGAAGACCTTTCTTTTAATATATGGGACTTCACTGTCCGCTCTGGCAGTGGAATCGTTGAATCCGAAGTTATGTACCTCCCAATCATCCCCCAAAAGGCTTTGGAGTACGGCAGGATAACTATGCTTTCCTCTATTAAGCAAGGTGAAACCCCAGGTGATACTGTCTCCTACGCAGGCAATTCTTTTCATTTGGACTAATTTAAGCTGCGGATGGATTTGGCCACATTCATAAGGTGGTCGGCTATACGCTCCGTGTTGGAAGAGAGTTCCAGATAGTGGGCTCCCACGTTAGGAGTGCAGACTCCGGCGCTAAGGCGGCTGATATGATTGTCTTCCATCATCTTGGTGAAGTCGTCTATCTGTTCCTCTACCACATTGGCTTCAGCCATATAGGAGATGTCTTCACTCTTATAGGCTAGCATAACCTTGTCATATAATTGGTGAACCAGAACCTTCAGCTGGTTGATCTCGCTGAGAGCGTCGGCGGAGAAACTGTCTCCGGTTTTGAGCAGGTCGTCAGCATATTCCACAATGTTCTCTGCATAGTCACCTATACGCTCCAGGTCTCTGATGGAACGGAAAGTGGTGGACAGGTAGATGTGGTCGTGTTCACTGAGTCCAGTCTTTTCTGAGAGTCTCACCACGAAATCCACAAGGGCCCTGTTAATATAGTTGATTTCTTCTTCCACTTTGTTAAAGGTACCTCTTTCCTTGAAGTCCATCTTAGTGATGATTTCTATGGATCTGTCGAAATTCTCAAGAGCGAGTTCTGACATCCATATAATTTCCTTTTTAGTCTGGCTGACTGCAAGCGGTGGGGTACGGAGCATATTGTCATCCACATAGCGAAGACGGTAACTGCTTTTCTCCTCGCTGCTTTTTACCTCAGGGATGGCTTTGCGGGCTATTTTAACCATAAAATTGTTCAAAGGCAGAACCAGCAGGACGGTGAAGACATTGAAGAAGGTGTGGAACATAGCGAGCTGGGTCTGAGGCGCCCCAGGGAAGAGGCCCTCGAAGATGCTGCCATAGTTGAACCTACCGCTGCTCAGAGAATTTGCCAGGAGACCCAGCAAAAGGAAGATGACGACACCGAAGCAGTTGAACATCAGGTGTATGAGGGCTGTGCGCTTGGCATTGCTTCCGCTGGTCAGACCGGCTATGATGGCCACTACGCAGGAACCGATGTTCGAACCCATAGTAAGGTAAATACCTTGATCCAGGCCAATCAGTCCGGTGACTACCATCGCCAGGGCTATGGAGGTCATTACGGAGGAACTCTGAATTATGGCGGTCAGGATGGTTCCTATAAGAACCAGAAGCAGAGGATTGCTGACGCTGGCCAGGAAATTTTTAACTCCGTCCAAGGCGGCGAAATCTCCCATCGAGCTGCTCATCAGGGACAGACCTACGAAGAGCATACCGAAGCCGGTGAGAATTCCTCCCAGGGTCTTGGTCTTGTTAGACTTGGCAAAGAGGGATAGAAAGGCTCCTATTCCGGCAAAGGCGGAGAAGATTATGGTGGTGGAGATGGCATTGCTTCCAAACATACCAAGGGCTACAATCTGAGCTGTTACCGTGGTACCTATGTTAGCTCCGTAAATTATGGTGGCGGCCTGCTCCAGGGAGATAATTCCGGCATTTACGAAACCTATGGTCATTACCGTAGTGGCACCGGAACTTTGAATGGCGGCTGTTCCCACTGTTCCTATTCCGACCCCTAACAGTTTGCTCTTGGAGGCTTTTTCAAATAATTTTTTAAGTTTGCTTGAACTGGCAGATTCTAGATTTGTACTCATCATCTGACAGGCAATCAGAAAGATACCTATGCCGGCCAGCAGCGTTAAAATAGCGGAAATCGCTGTCGTAGTGTTCATACTTCTGTGTATAGAATTTGCCGCAAAGATAGTTAATTTGGAAATGAAATTCAAATGAATTATCCGCAGATCTGGAATTTGTAGCCTTCGTCCATAAGTGGGGCGAGGGCTGCTTTCATCTCGGCAGCGCTGTACGCTAGAAGCCCACTCTGTGGAGTAGGTCTGGCTATGGTATAAGCCATAATGAGTCGAGGCTTAAGAGATCTCACCACCTCGCACCATTCCGAGAAGACTTCCTCTGAGAGGGAATCGAAGTTTTCAGATTTAAGGAACATCGTCTGCAGGATAAAATCCCCCTTGAAAGCCTTCATTCCTTCTATGACATCCTTTACGTGATAGTCGGGGAGTGAACGGTTTATGATGGCCGTCCATTCATCTCTGGCGGCATCGAGTTTCAGAATAGGATTATCTACCTTCCTAAGGGCTTGGAATATCTCGCTGTCGCCTATCCTCGTGGCATTGGTCAGGACGCTGACCTTAGCCTGCGGGCAATAGCAGTCCCTAAGTTTGATGCAATCGTCAATTATCTGAGGGAAGTCGGGATTCAGGCTAGGCTCCCCGTCTCCGGAGAAGGTGATGGAATCCACCTTAATGTCATTTAGCAGGATATCTGCGAGTTTGTCTTCAAGAGCGCTTCTCACCTGGGCGGCATTAGGGATAACTTTGTCATCCCTGCCTTCGGCATTCCATCCACATTCGCAGTAGATGCAGTCAAAATTACAAATTTTGCCTTTCTGAGGAAGCAGGTTGATTCCCAGAGACCAGCCCAGACGCCTGCTTTTAATAGGTCCGAATACAGTATCTTCGCGCAACATTTAGCAAAATTAAAATCTTTTTACGATATTTGCAATCGTACTGAAAACCTAATAATATGAATGTCAGAATAGAAGAAGTGAAGACGCGCAGGCAATTGTCCGCGTTCATTCATTTTCCCTATAAGCTTTATAAGGGAAATGACTATTGGGTACCAGCTCTCATCGGAGATGAATACGACACATTCAACCCTAAGAAAAATGCTGCTTATGAGTTCTGTGATGCAAAACTCTGGATTGCCTATGATGAAAATAAACATATTGTAGGAAGAGTTGCCGGTATCATTAATTATAAGTCTAATGAGCTTCACCATTCCAAGACCGTGCGCTTCGGATGGCTTGATTTCATAGATGACAGCAGAGTGCTTAAAGCCCTGATCTCTACCGTAGAGTGCTGGGGGAAGAGTCTGGGGATGAATACCATCATAGGACCTTTCGGTTTTACTGATATGGATAAGGAAGGTCTTCTGGTCAAGGGTTTCGACAAGATAGCACCTTTCACCACACTTTATAACTATGACTACTACGAACCGAGACTTAACGAACTTGGATTTAAGGTCGGGGCAGAGTGGGATCAGAAGTTGATAGCGGTTCCGGATAGCGTGGAGAGACTTAGCAGAATGACGGATATCATTACTGAAAAGTATGGGCTTCACGTGCTTAAGGCTAAAAATACTAAGACCCTGGTGAAAAAATACGGTCTTCCACTTTTCCATATGTATAACGAGACCTTTGCCCCTCTTTACGAATTTACTCCTCTGACTGACAGGCAGATAAAGGCTTATTTGAATTCCTACGCCCCTATTCTGGACGTGGACTTCGTATGCTGTCTCTTATACACATCTGACGCTGCCGACGACTCCTTAC
>CAMFSN010000044.1 GCA_945983015.1 uncultured Bacteroidales bacterium | reverse complement strand
GGGTATATTTGCTGTGTACTTAAACTTTATCAATTATGCCTTCTGGCATTGTTAAACTATGTTTAATCTGAAACTTCGTATTTTACTTATTTGATTTGGACTATGAAAAATGTAGGCTTCATTTACAGAGAACAGGATTGTGAGTTACAATTCCTTTCGTTAGGTGCTATTTTCAACGTTAATACACCTGAGAATCATCCGATTATCTTTTCGAAAACTGACGATTACAGGGATGCGATGACCATTCTTGCTATTTGTAAAATGGAATTTTCGGAACTTAGCTTATACGCCTTTCAGATAATGAGCAATCACTTCCATTTCGTGATAGGTGGCCATCAGACAAGGATTATGGAATTCTTTGATTGTTTTTCGAAACATTTGCGCAGATATTTCGGCAAAGAATATTTTGAGAAAGACTTCTCCATCAAGTTGTTTCCTATTGACGATCTTTCATATTTCAGAAATGCAGTCGCCTATGTGAACCGCAATGGATTTGTCGTGAACGATAATCATACCCCTTTTTCATATCCGTGGGGCACAAGTGCATACTACTTCAATCCTATACCGAGGCAGTTGGAATCATTATCTTCTGAGAAACTGGGTGTCAAAGTTGTACGTAAGCTCATGCGCTCGAGGTCATTCGATAAGCACAAGGATATTCCAACCGTGCAGGGGTACATTTCTCCGTTGCAATATTGTAATATTTCTGCATCAGAGCAATTGTTCAAGGATGCAAAACAGTATTTCTATATCATCTCAAAGAATGTGGAGTCCTTTTCAGAGATTGCAAAGTCAATCGGAGAATCCATTTATTACAATGATAATGACTTGTATGTTGTTGCTACAAGAATTGCAAAAGCAAACTATGGTATAGTAAAGCTCTCGGAACTTCCTGCTCAATTGAAAATGGAATTGGCCCGTACATTGCATTTCGATTTCAACGCCGGTAATAAGCAATTATCCAGATTGTTGAAAATTTCTATCGAATTGCTTGATTCGATGTTTGCTTAACTCTATTCGGCAAGCCTCAATCATTTACATATTATCCCATAGTAAATTACAAGATATATTGTGTTTTTACATAGATACGAGTGATATAACGAGTCTTTTCCTGATACTGATAGTGCTTGTATTCCTGAACTGTGTGGTGTTGAACAACATTTCCGCGAGGATAGGTTTGCCGACGCTACTGGCATTCATAGTGCTTGGAATTGTGTTCGGCAATGTGGGGGCAATCTCGGTTTACCTTAGCGTAAGAGCAATTTTTGGCTGTTTTTTTGCGTTTTTGCTAAATATTTGGCCCGAAACGCAAAATTTCGGCCTTTTTTTGCGTTTAAGTCATGTCATCCTTTTCCGGAGAATTCCTTTTCGGATAGGCACAATACTCCTCCGGCACGGGTGAGAGCGCCCGTGCGGACTAAGGGCTGTGGCAGTTTATTATTTCTCCCTGTTTTCCAGGTGGTAGTTCAGGATAGTGGTCAGGTTTCTGAGACTATCTATGTGCTCCTGCTGGCTATGCAGGGTCTGCTCCAGACCTTCCAGCTTAAGCTGCATCTTTTCTCTTTCCCTTTCGGAGTATTCGAGTTGTTGAGTCCTTTCTTTCAATTCTTCCTGTAATTTCTCAGGATTTAGATTAGTATCATAACCCATACAAAGTTTGTCCAGGCTGATTCCGCATACTTCTGCTATCCTGGGGAGCTGTTTGTTTAATAGTGTGGTTTTGCCTCTTTCGAGATTGCCATATGCTTGTCTTGAGATGCCGAGGACATTGGCCATCTCTTCCTGAGTCAGATGCATAGCCTCTCTGGCTTTTGCTACGTTAATGCTTATTTGTGTGTCTGTCATATTATTACACGAAATGAAACATGCAATAATATACCTAAAGCAGCAGGTCGTCAACCAAGCAGAACTTGCCTTTGCCAAGATTTGCTTTACATTTAGAACAAAAAGCCGAACAGTCTGGCCAGGGGCTCCATTATTTTACTGATACGCGGTCTGTCGTTCCAGTTTTCTACAGTGATAAGTTCGCTGTCTTCAAGGTCTTTAAGGAAATAGGATTTCAATTCCAGGGAGCTGCCCTTGTCGTAGATCATCGCCTGGACTTCGAAGTCGATGTCGAAGCTGCGATAGTCAAGATTGGCCGAACCTATGGAGCACATCTCGTCGTCGATGACGAAGAACTTGGAGTGGTTGAAGCCTTTTTTGTATAAGTACACTGATACTCCGGCTTCCAGCAGGCTGTCTATGTAGGAGTATCCGGCCCAGGCTACCAGGATATTGTCCCCACGCACGGGGATGAGAATGCGCACGTCCACTCCGCTAAGGGCTGCTACCTGCAGGGCTGTCAATATGGCTTGGTTAGGCAGCAGGTATGGAGTGGAGATGTAGATGTATTTCTTAGCGCTTCCTATAGCGGCAAAATAAGCCTGCATTATGCTGGCGTGAGGGGAGTCCGGTCCGGAGATGGCTATCTGCATAGGGAGGATATCGCTTATGCTGCTGTTAGGGTAGTATTTGTCGTCATAGAGCAGTTCTCCGTTAGAGACGAAGGACCAGTCGTTGACGAAGATGGTATTCAGCAGGTTCACGGATTGGCCTTCCACCCTTATCTGGGTATCTCTCCAAATGCCTCTTTTCGTTCCGGTCAGATATCTGTCGGCGATATTCATCCCTCCGGTATATCCCACTTTGCCATCTATTACTATAATCTTACGGTGATTCCTGTAATTGAACTTATTTGCGAAATGAGGCATCCAGATAGGCATATAGCTGTAGGCCTTGATTCCGGCCTTCTGCATCCTTTTCATATCCCTGCGCTTAAGGGCTCTGCTGCCCACGCAGTCGTAGATGACCCTGACTTCCACTCCGGCTTGAGCCCTTTCGCGGAGTATGGCCAATAGTTTTTCGAACAATTGTCCGCTCTCTATCCCGAAGACCTCTATGTGTATGAATTCTTTTGCATCCTGAAGGTCTTTGAAAATGGATGGGAAGCATTCGTAGCCATTGTTTAGAATTTTAATACGGTTGGATATTCCCAAGGGGGCGTTACCGTTGTTTAGCATAAGGGTAACGAAGTTCTTATGCCTCAACTCTGAGTATTCCTGCTTGTCTATCTCGTTAAGCTGAATCTCACAGATGTTCATTATACGTTTATTCACGGTCTCATCGCTATAGCTGAACTGTCGGCTCTTGCGGTAACTCCTGCCGAAGAGAAAGTAGGCTATTACGCCCACTATGGGCACTAAAAGAGTGATGAGAATCCAGGCAATGGTCTCTGTCGGTTCCCGTCGCTCTTTTAGCACCACATAGAAAATGGTGGCGATAAGTGTTATATAAAGTATAGTTAAAACAGTAGACATCCTAAAAAATTTTACCTAATTTAGGAAAAATTCTTTAATTCGTCGAAGTCTATGCCCAGTAAAGCCATTTTTTGTCTGATTAGTGGCAATTCTTTATTCAAAAAGTACTCTCTTTCCTTTTCCAGAACCTTTTTCCTGGCATCGGGGCAGATAAAGTAGCCGATGCCTCTCTTGTTATATATTACCCCCTCTTCAGTCAATTTCTCGTAGGCTCTCATCACCGTGTTAGGGTTCACCCCTATCTCCGCCCCGTATTCTCTGACAGAAGGAATTCTCTGTTCCTCAGTCAGGCTCCCTTTGAGAATACGCTCGTAGATGGAGTCGCAGATTTGAAGGAAGATGGCTTTGTTGTTGTCGAATTCCATATTAATGCTGTATTTCTTTAATCCTGAAATAAATGGCTACAAGCAGTATCAGGTTGACCACCGTGTCGCTGACAGTATCGATTATGTCGATATGGCTGAAGAAGGAAATCATCTGCTCTCCATCGAATGGAAATTCATTGGTGAATGGAGCAGTCGCGAAGGACAAGACAATGGATGCGGCAATTATGCAGAGTATGGTTTTCACCACCTTGTTCTTCTTAAAGCACAGGGCACCCAGAAGGAATGGCAGAATGCAGCCGATAAAGTCATCGATATAAAGGAGAGGATTAGTCAATTTCTTCACTACTCCCATCACTGAGGCGACTTCTATGTCTCCTGCTTCGGAAATCCTTGGAATCAGTTCCTCGGATAAGACACTGTAGATGTTGGAAATGGTATATATAAGATTATCCCCACAGCTTTTATCTATAAGGCAGATAAGACTGTCGATGAGCAGATATGAACCTATTCCGAGCAGAGGTGTGATAATGACGCTTATTATGATCATACTCAGGAATTTCTCTAGTCTGGAAGCTGGCAGAGACAGATAGAAGGATCCGAATTGCTTCTCGGTGATTCTGCCATAGCATCTGGTAGGTTGGGATATGCCCAGCACCACTATGGCTACTCCGAAAATAATGGCTCTGAGTATGACCCCTGGCCCACTCCATTCCTGAAGGAAGATCAGGTTATTCAGGATAGTTACCAGATAGACGGCCAGAGGGGCTATCATACATATGCTGATAAAGTTCAGTCCATAGCTTGACCAGCAGGTTTTCAGGTCAGAAACGAAATACTTGCCGGCTCTTTTGAAAGAAAAAATATCTTGATTGCTCATAACTTCCTATTTGCTAAAGATGGATTTGACAAGTTCCTTGTGCTTGTGGACGGTGTTGAAAAGAGCCTCGATATTCACCTTGCTCTCCTCTCCGCTCTGGTTGAGGCTCACCTGGATGTTCCCTCCAGGAATCATCTCGCAATATAGGGCATTCTCCAAAGGGTCGGAGCCATAGTAGAAGAAAAGTTTGGAAGAAATCTCCTCCAGCGAGGCGTTCAGCAAGACTTCTTTCTTATCCAGAATAATGATAGGGTCGATGATATTCTCCAGATCTCTGGCCTGGTGCGTGGAGATAACTATGCAGGTATCGTCCCAGGTGTACTTGGTCACGGCCTTGCGGAACTGAGCCTTTGAAGGGATATCCAGCCCGTTGGTCGGTTCATCCATTAAGATATACCTGGCATTTGTCGCCAAAGCGAAGCTGATATAGACTTTTTTCAGCTGGCCAAGTGACATTTTGTTCATTTGCTGCTCGACACTGACTTCCAGCAGCTCCATAATCTCTTTGAACTTTGCCAATTCGAATTTTTCCCAGAACTTCCCGTAGTTCTCTGCGTAAGTCCTGGCTCTCATATTCATCGGAGCACATTCGTCGCTCAGGTAGTATATGTCCGAAAGAAGACTGCTTTCTCTATTGAAAGGATTTTTCCCATCGATAAAGATGGTGCCGCTCTGGGCTTTTTTCAGACCGCAGAGCAGGCTTAGAAGTGTGGTTTTGCCCACTCCGTTCTCTCCCAGAAGACCGTAAATCTTTCCATTTTCAAGGGAGAGTGTAATGTTGTCCAGCACTCGAACTTGGCCGTAGCTGAACCCTAATTCATTAATTTTTATCATACTCTCAGTTTTCGCAGGGCGAAACATTTATAAACAAAAACAGTGTATTAGTTCACTAACACACTGCAAAGATATGGTAAAATTTTGTTAATGCAAATTTTTTCTAAAAAAAACTCTAGATTTTCATCCTCTCTGTAATTAATCGTACCATCAAATCGTTCAGTAGTTCCACCTGATAATCACCTACGGAGGCTTCTATGTGATCTCCGCCCACACCGCTATCATTCGTAAGGAAAGTGTAGCTTCCTCCGGTGGAGATGGCAAAGAGTCTAAGCATAAATTCAGTGTATTTGTTAGCCCCGCTGGCCGCAAGCGGAATTATGCTGATACCTTTCTGGGCATAGAGGCGGATACTGTTATGAAGGCTCTCATATACTTCTTTTTCTGCGTGGGCAGGTGCATCCAAAATCAGAAAAGCTATTCTGGATATGGCCTTGGAATTCCAGCTCAACTCCTGCAAGCCATTCTCAAGGGCAGTGTGAACAGCCTCCTCGTAGTCTCCGCCTCCGCCTGCACTTTGTTTCTTGACATAGTCGGCGGTTTCGCTCGGACTAAGGCTGAAATTCTGCTGCTTGCACAGGTATTCATCCCCTTTGTCCCTATAGAAGAGGGCGGCACTCCTTATCTTTATATTCTCATCGAAGGAGGAAGACCTTTCCAGAATGTTAACCAGGTCGGATTTGAGGAAGTTTATCTCATCGCACATAGAACCGGTAGCATCCACCAGGAAGGCTATGTCTATACTGTTCTCCAGATTTGCAGAGGAATTGACAGTGAATTCGTTCAGTTTCACTTCCTTATCCTGAAGGTAGCTAATCAGCAGGTCTTTTTCCTGTTTGACTCCGTCTATATATAAGCTGAGTGAGGAAGTGTCGGTATTTAGTTCGAAAAGGGATGGCCAGCAGTTGGCCAGACCCTGATTATCGCTGCGGCTTTCCCATAAGAGTTGCTCTCCTCTGCGCAGTTCTACTTTGCAGCCTATAGCCGGTTTGCCTTCAGGGGTGGAGAGTTTCAGGGCTATCCTGCCTTCGGTGTTAAATCCCCAGTCGTGGCAATAATTCCTGAATTCTTCTTTTTCCAAAAGAGTTCCCCAGAAGTCCCAGTTCTCCAGGTCATTCCATTCACCTGCAGTCAAAATTCTGCTGTTGTCCTGATTAGGATTGCCTTGGTTTCCATCTCCGTCTCCAGAAACTGCTCCATCTGACGGGGCCATTTCTCCACCCATCAAATCTTCGAAATAATCACCTTTGGAACAGGCGCAAAGGCAGAGAAAGGCACAGGCAATCGATGCGAATTTTTTCATATGTAATCGTTTTTACCAGATATAAGATGCAAAAATATCCATATTAGTTGCAATCGTGAAAAAATGCTTATCTTCGTAGTCTATGGACATAGTGATTACATACGTTAACGGCTTGGACCCTGAATGGCTCGCTGATTATGCCGAATATACCGACACGCCTGTGATGACCAAGCGCTTTCGGGACTGGGGGACTTTGCCATATCTGCTTCGAGGCATAGAGAAAAACCTGCCTTTTGTGGAGAAGGTCTTTTTGGTATTGGCTAGAGAAAGCCAGGTCCCTTCCTGGGTGAACAGAGACAAAGTTCGGGTGATTCTGCATTCCGAGTTCATCCCTTCTGAGTACTTGCCTACCTTTAATAGTAACACCATAGAGACTTTTCTGCACCGCATCCCCGGACTCGGAGAGCGTTTCCTATATTTTAACGACGATATGTTCCCCATGCTCCCTTCTCAGGAAAGCGATTTCTTCCCTAGGGAGGGACACATCGGCATAGGCTTTTCCACCCATCTGCTTAAATCGAATATGTACAAGCGTATATGTGCCAATTCTGATGTCCTTGTCCGCGAGGCTTTGGAACTTCCCGCTTCGCCTTTCTTCGTGCGTCCCCAGCACATCTGCTCTCCTATGTTAAAGTCGGCCAATGAGGCCCTCTTCTCCAAGATGGAAGCTCAAATCCTGAAAGCCCTTAGCCGAACCAGAATTGCATCCAATTACACCCAATACATCTATCTGGATTATCTTTACTATTTGGGAAAGGTGGAAAAAACCAGGATATCAAAGCGCCATTTCTCGCTTGCATCCACTACTGAGGGGAAGTTGAAGAAGTTCATTTCGCATCCTGACCGCAAGTTCTGTTGCATTAATGACGTACATCTGTCAGACAATCACTATCTGTCCGTGAGGTCCGCAGTCCTGTCGGCTTTCGAAGGACTCTATCCTAATAAATCTATTTATGAACTCTAGTATAAAGATATCCATAATAGTCCCCATATACGGGGTAGAGCAGTATATAGAGCAGTGTGCCCGTTCCCTTTTCGAACAGACTTACGATAATGTAGAACTCATCTTCGTGAACGATGGCACTCCGGATAATTCTTTGTCCATCCTTCGTGGGCTTCTGGAAGGGGAGTATGCCTCTCAGAAAGACAAATGCATAATAGTGGAACAGGCCAATTCCGGTCTGCCGGCTGCGCGTAAGGCGGGATTGGCCAGGGCAAGTGGAGACTATGTGCTGTATGTGGATTCGGATGATTGGCTGGAACTTACTGCCGCTCAGGAACTTGCTGAATGCGCTCAGAGAACGGGGGCAGATCTGGTTTTTTATAGGCTCATTAAGGAGAAGAAGAATAAGAGCGTGGTGCGGGGAGATAAGGACTGGACCAAAAAGGGTGGAAAGATGGCCTTCATCAAGGCTATGTACACTGGCAAGACCTATGGCTATCTGGTGATAAAGTGCTTTAAAAGAAGTATTTATACAGATAATGAGATCTATTTCCCGCCTATGGGAATGCTCGAGGATGTCTATATGGCCACCCAACTCCTGTACTACAGTAAGACTATGTACTGTCTGGACAGGGCTCTCTATCACTACCGGCGTACCAACCCTGATTCTTTCACTCGTCAGAAAAGGGCGAAGAAAAGATGGGGTGCATCGATAAATCTCTATGACCTCTACCTGCATTTCAAGGATGATCCCGAGCATTCTCCAGTCAGGGAGGTGTATAAGCGTATCATATACTATACGGCTTGGAATGCCATTTATTTCAAATTGCCGCTTTTCGAAAAGTTTCCGTCCCTGATTGAAGACGTGAGGTCTATCCCCATTTCCAGACGGAATCTGTATCCCTTATACAAACAAATTATAGTAAAACTATATCTGAAATTGCATTATGGCTCAGATATACAAAGCGTTTAATAATTAGTAACTTGCTACAATCGAGTTGTTATGAATAGGCAGGATTCGGTTTACAGGGTGACGATACTGGGCAGTATCGTCAATATGCTTCTGTTGGTCTTTAAGTTTCTCTCCGGCATTCTGGGACATAGTGCCGCTATGATAGCGGATGCCGTACATTCCCTAAGCGATTTTTTGACCGACATCGTAGTGCTGGTTTTCGTGAAGATTTCCGCTAAACCTGAAGACGAAAGTCACGATTATGGACACGGCAAATATGAAACCTTGGCCACTTGTATAATTGGCTTTGCCTTGCTCGCAGTGGCAGTGATGCTCGGAGTCCAGGGGATAGAGAAGATATTGGCAGTCATAAATGGAGCGACGCTCCCAAGTCCCGGCATCATAGCTTTGGTGGCCGCAGTGCTGAGTATTGTGCTGAAGGAATGGGTGTTTCGGGTGACCCGCAAGGTGGCGCGGGAGGTGAATTCGCCGGCAGTTGAGGCCAATGCCTGGCATCACCGCTCGGATGCGCTCTCCTCTGTGGGAACGGCGCTTGGCATAGGTGGCGCAGTGCTCTTAGGCAGCAAATGGACGGTGCTGGACCCAATTGCGGCAGTGGTGGTGAGCGTGTTTATTCTCGTTACCGCTGTGAAACTCATAGGGGAGTCCATAGGGGAGCTGATGGAGAAGAGTCTTCCGAAGGAGATGGAGGATAGGATTCGGGAAGTGGTGCTCGAGGAGGAGGGGGTAAGCGACATTCACCATCTGCGCACCAGGAAGATAGGTAGCAGATTGGCCATAGAAATGCACCTCAGGATGAGTGGCAGTATGCCTTTGAGGGATGTGCACAGAAAGGCTTCGAAGATAGAGGGGAGACTAAGGGCAGAGTTCGGCGCGCAGACTCACATAATGCTGCACATAGAACCTTTGAAGAGCGAGTATTAGAACTCGCTCTTTATGTTATAGTGATTTCTGTCAGAAGAACTTCTGGCTATCATCTCTCCCAGGAATCCAGCCAGGAAAAACAGAACGCCTATGATGATGGCCACCAGGGCGAGGAAGAAGAGCGGCTGCTCGGTTACAGGACGGAAAGGCAGATGGCCTCTTTGGGCTATCAGTTTGTCCACTATTATCCATATCGCCATAATGAAGCCTACCAGGAAGGTGAAGATGCCGCTATAGCCGAAAAAGTGCATAGGTTTCTTCCCGAAGGTGCTTAGGAACCAGAGGCTCAAAAGGTCTAGAAAACCATTTACGAAGCGACTCATTCCGAACTTGCTCTTGCCGAATTGGCGCTTGGCGTGACGGGTGGCTTTTTCGGTGATTCTATCGAAGCCGGCATTTTTCGCCAGATAAGGGATGTAGCGGTGCATTTCGCCATAGACTTCTATGTTTTTCACCACTTCCCGCCTGTAGGCCTTCAGACCGCAATTCATATCGTGCAGCTTGATCCCTGTGATCTTTCTGGCAGTAGCGTTGTAGAGTTTGGAAGGCAGGTTTTTCGTAAGGGCGTTGTCCTGGCGGTGTTGTTTCCAGCCGGATACTATGTCCCAGTTCTCTTCCTTTATCATTCTGAACATTTCCGGCACTTCTTCAGGGAAATCCTGCAAGTCGGCATCCATCGTAACCACCACCTCTCCTTCTGCCTTTTTGAAGCCGCAGTAGAGGGCTGCGCTCTTACCGTAATTGCGTCTGAAGCAGATGCCGTGAATGGCAGAATTCTCTTTTGAGAGTCTTAGGATTTCATTCCAGGAGCCGTCTCGGGAGCCGTCGTCCACGAGTATTACTTCGTAGCTCAGACCTGCTTCGCTTAAGGCTTTGTCTATTCTCTTGCAAAGTGGAGCCAGGCTCTCTTTCTCATCTAGAAGAGGAACTACTACGGAGATGTCCATATATTATTGTTCAAAAGGGGTGTTTTTTTCACTGAAAATATCTGTAGGACAGATTCTTGGAGCCAGGATGAGGCTTAGAATCCAACCATAGAGGAAACAGTATATGAGATTGCTTACGGTTTCATATATGTCGATGGAACTCTCCATAGAGCGGAGCATTTCCATACCGTTTGAATCCAGCATAGGAGCTAACTGTTCAAAGACGCTGTCCATCATCGTAGTGATAGCCTCAGGGAAGATGAGGTTGTAGCAGATGTAGGTGCCGCTGGCTACTATAATGGCGGAAAACAGGGCGATGAAGCTGCCGTAGCGGATGAGTTCCTTCCGGCCCACTCCGGCATACTTGTTCTTTAGCTTGAACATCAGGGCTCTCATCAACCAGATGAGACCTACGAGTTTGGCAAGTCGGAATATCCACAGCACTATGCCGCCTATGGGACTCTCGCTCATAAGGAATGCACAGAACAGGTAGGCTACTGATACAAGTCCGAAGATGAGGGCGGCTTTGGCCGCTTCGTTTGCTATAATCTTTTTATCTATGCTCTCCATATGTCTGATTATTTCGCTAAGTCGTGCAAATATAGAAATTTTTTGTTATATTTGCGGGCTTTATTGAATCAAGATATGTTGACTATAGCATTTACAGATGGCAGCATTCGTCCTTGGGACGACGAGCAGGCTAAGAAAATCTTTTGGCATTCATCAGCTCACCTTATGGCTGAGGCTTTGGAATCCTTGTATCCCGGGGTGAAGTTCGGTGTGGGTCCGGCAGTGGAGACCGGATTTTATTACGATGTTGATTTCGGCGGACAGCAGATAAGCGAGTCTGACCTGAAGCGCATTGAAGACAAGATGATGGAACTGGCTAAGACTAAGGAGACCTTCGAGAAAGTCGATGTGTCCAAGGACGAGGCTATGAGCTATTTCAAGGAAAAGGGAGACCCTTACAAATGTGAATTGATAGAGGCTTTGGAAGACGGTACCATCACCTTCTATAAGAATGGTAATTTTACGGATTTGTGCCGCGGCCCTCACGTAAAGCACGTAGATGACATTAAAGCGGTCAAACTCACCGCTATAGCAGGCGCTTACTGGAAGGGCGATCAGAACAGGCAGCAGCTCACCAGAATCTATGGCGTCTCCTTCCCTAAGAAGAGTATGCTCGATGAGTATCTGAAACTGCTGGAAGAGGCTAAGAAACGCGATCACCGCAAGTTGGGAAAGGAGATGGAGTTGTTCACTTTCTCTTCCAGGGTTGGACTTGGCCTACCTTTGTGGCTGCCACGTGGCGCCCAGATGAGATACACCCTGGAGCAGTTCCTTCGTCGCAAGCAGCAGGAGCTCGGCTACCTTCCTGTGGTCACTCCACACATCGGTTCCAAGGACCTGTACGTAACTTCAGGACATTATGCCAAGTATGGCGCGGATTCCTTCCGCCCCATCACCACTCCACAGGAGGGTGAGGAATATATGCTCAAACCGATGAACTGCCCTCACCATTGTGAGATTTTCCGCAGCAGCCCTCGTTCCTATAAGGATCTGCCGCTGCGTTTTGCGGAGTTCGGAACCGTTTATCGTTACGAGCAGAGCGGAGAGCTTCACGGGCTTACCCGTGTTCGTGGTTTTACCCAGGACGACGCTCACCTCTTCTGCCGTCCTGATCAGTTGCTGGAGGAATTCGAAAAGGTGATTGACCTTATTCTCTATGTCTTCAAGACTTTGAATATGACCGAGTATATGGCTCAGATATCTCTTCGTGACCCTCAGAACAAGGCCAAGTACATCGGCAGCGACGAAAACTGGGAGAAGGCCGAAAGTGCTATTATAGAGGCCGCTCAGAAGAAGGGTTTGAAGACAGTCGTGGAACTCGGTGAGGCCGCATTCTACGGTCCTAAGTTGGATTTTATGGTCAAGGACGCCATCGGACGTCGTTGGCAGCTCGGAACCATTCAGGTGGATTACAACCTGCCTGAGCGTTTCCAGCTTGAATATGTCGATGCAGATGGGCAGAAACAGCGTCCGGTGATGATTCACCGTGCTCCGTTCGGATCCATCGAGCGCTTTACCGCAGTGGTGCTCGAGCATACTGCCGGTCATCTTCCGATCTGGCTTTCTCCGGATCAGGTGAAAATCCTGCCTGTCAGCGAGAAATACGCAGATTATGCGGAAAAAGTTTGTAATTTGCTGAAAAATTCCGAAATTC
>CAMFSN010000043.1 GCA_945983015.1 uncultured Bacteroidales bacterium | reverse complement strand
AGATAGGAGTCCGTCTCGTGGGCTCGGAGATGTGTATAAGAGACAGAATGAATGAAGAGCTTAAAGAATTAACTTCTAAAGAATATAAGGAAGGTTTTGTTACGGATATAGAGCAGGAATTTGTCCCGAAAGGGCTTTCTGAAGATATTATCCGTATGATTTCTGAGCGGAAACGGGAGCCGGAATGGCTTCTGGACTTCCGCTTGGAGGCTTTCAGAAAGTGGCAGAGTATGAACCCTCCCACTTGGGGGCATCTGAGGCTTCCGGAGATAGATTTCCAGGACATAGTATATTATGCCGCCCCCAAATCTTCCGCAGAGGCATCGGGAGATATAGATCCGGAGTTGGAGAAGACCTTTGATAAACTTGGCATTCCTTTGAAGGAGAGGGACTTTCTGGCAGGTAAGGGTCGCTCCAATGTGGCGGTGGACGCAGTGTTTGACTCCGTGAGCGTGGCTACGACATTCAAGAGCGCATTGGCAGAGAAAGGAATCATATTCTGTTCCTTTTCAGAGGCGGTGAGGGATTATCCGGACTTGGTGCGAAAGTATCTGGCGAGCGTGGTGCCTGTCGGGGACAATTTCTATGCGGCCCTGAACAGTGCAGTCTTTTCGGATGGCTCTTTCTGCTATATCCCCAAAGGCGTGAAGTGCCCTATGGATTTGTCGAGCTATTTCCGTATTAATGCGAGTGGTACGGGCCAATTCGAACGCACTCTTATCGTGGCGGACGAGGGTTCCAGTCTCAGCTATATGGAGGGATGCACCGCCCCTATGAGGGATGAGAACCAGTTGCACGCCGCAGTGGTAGAGATAGTGGTTGAGGCCGGCGCGGATGTGAAGTACAGCACAGTGCAGAACTGGTATCCGGGCGATGCCCAGGGGAGAGGAGGCATTCTGAACTTGGTCACCAAGCGTGGAATCTGTAAGGGGAAGGGTTCGCATCTGAGTTGGACCCAGGTGGAAACCGGCTCCGCCATCACCTGGAAATATCCTTCTACCATATTGAAGGGCGATGACAGCTCTTCGGAATTCTACAGCGTGGCCCTGACGAATAACTATCAGATGGCTGATACAGGAACCAAGATGCTGCATATAGGAAAGAACACTAAGAGCCGAATCGTCTCCAAGGGTATCAGTGCGGGACACAGTGAGAATTCCTACAGGGGATTGGTGCAGATGGGAAAGGGGGCTGACGGGGCCCGCAATTATTCCCAGTGCGATTCCCTTCTGATAGGATCCAAGTGCGGAGCCCACACTTTTCCTGTTATCAGGAGTTATAATCCGAGTGCAGTGGTGGAACACGAGGCGACCACCTCGAAGATTAGTGAAGAGCAGCTCTTTTACTGTAATCAAAGAGGAATCGACCCCGAAGAAGCTGTGGGACTTATCGTGAACGGATATGCTAAGGATGTGCTTCAGAGATTGCCAATGGAGTTCGCCGTGGAGGCCCAGAAACTCCTATCTATCTCACTTGAAGGAACAGTAGGTTAAGCGTTATGAATTATTTGGATATCATATCTTCTGTTTTAGGCCTAAGTTGTGTGTTTTTGGCCGGAAGAAACAGTAAATACAATTTCTGGGTGGGTTATCTTTATACTCTTGCCTTAGGCCTCCTGTTTTGGAACAAGCATCTGTATGCCAATTTGTTCCTTCAGCCCATTTCGCTGTGTATCAATGTCTATGGGCATTGGAGGTGGACGCATCCTAAAAAGGAGGAGGAGTCTGCGAAGGATAATAAAAAGCTGAAAGTCAGCACTCTGACCTGGCCGCAGAGGATTCTGGTGATAGTGTCGGTCTTCGTGCTGGCCGGACTCTGGGGCTGGTTTCTGGATGTGATGGCCCTGGGAGACCCAGTGCCTTATTTGGATGCCTGCGTGACCTCTTTGATCCTTCTGGCCCAGTTGCTCTCGGCCATGAAGAAGTGGGATTGCTGGATAGCTTGGCTGGTGGTTAATGTGACTCAGATAATTCTGCATATCAAGGTGGGACATGTCTTTATGCCTATTATCTGTGCTTTGTATCTTGTTAATGGAATCTGGTCTTTGATCTCTTGGAAGAAGACCTATAATAAAGGGGAATAGTTTATGAGTGAAGTACTTTTGGATATTAAGGGGCTGAAGGCCTGTGTGGAAGGCAAGGAGATACTCCACGGAGTGGATCTTTGTATCAGGGAAGGGGAGGTTCACGCCATTATGGGGCCTAACGGAGCTGGCAAATCCACCCTGGGAGCCGTGCTTACGGGAAAACCTGGCTATGAAGTAACTGAGGGCTCTGTCCTTTTCAGAGGGCAGGACCTGCTTTCGCTAAGTCCCGAGCAGAGGGCTTGGCTGGGACTTTTCCTTAGTTTTCAGTATCCGATAGAAATCCCTGGGGTGAGCCTCGTGAATTTTATGAAGGCGGCTCTTGCCTCCAAAAGGAAGGCTCAGGGCTTGCCTGAACTCAGCCCTGCCGAATTTCTGAAGCTTTTGAAGGAGAAAATGGCTTTGGTTCAGATGCGTCCTGACTTGGCAAAAAGGGATGTGAATGTGGGCTTTTCGGGAGGGGAGAAAAAACGCTGCGAGATCTTCCAGATGGCTATGCTGGAGCCTGTTCTCTCCATACTGGATGAGACGGATAGCGGTCTGGACGTGGATGCCCTTAAGATTGTGGCTGGTGGTGTGAATACTCTTCGTAGCCCTCAGAACGCATCCATCATCATCACCCATTATCATAAACTCCTGGAGTATATCGTTCCGGATGTGGTTCACGTCCTGAAGAATGGAGTAATAGTAAAAACGGCCGGAAGGGAGCTCGTCTCTCAGATTGAGGCCTCAGGATTCGAAGGTATCGATGGATAGGGAACTGATATATGTCCTGGGAAGGGACGAATGTCCTTCTACGTTTAAATTGGCCTCTGGTCAGAGGCTGAAGGCCACTTTGCTGGCGCCCCGTGGGGTAAGCGGGAGTTTCGATATCTGCATAGAGCTTTGCGGAGAAGGGGCCGAGTTGGACTTGGCCGGCATATATTTGTGTGAAGGGGAGCAGAAGGTCGATTTTCGCATCAATGTCAGGCATCTGGTGGGAAACTGTAAGTCCACTCAGTTATTTAAAGGATTGGCCGATGGAAAATCGAGGCTGAGTTTCGATGGGCTGGTGTATGTGGCCGCAGGGGCGCAGAAGACTCAGGCCTTGCAGGAGAATCATTCCCTGCTGCTGTCGGGGGATGCCCTGGTGCAGTCTTCGCCGCAGCTGGAGATTTACGCGGACGACGTGGTCTGCTCGCACGGTTCGACTATCGGTTCGCTAAGTGAAGAGGAGCAGTTCTATATGCGTTCCAGGGGGATAGATGAGGCTACGGCCCGAGAGCTTCAGATCAGATCTTTCCTTTCACCTGTACTGGAAAGACTGGGAGAGGAGGATTTGCGTTTTATCTTATAAATTTCTATCTTTGCACCCGCTCTCGAGAAGAGCACATAACTCATAGTATTAATTTTTAAAACAGATTCACAATGGCTGTTAAAATTCGTCTTCAGCGCCACGGTAAGAAGAATTTCGCATTCTTCCACATTGTAGTGGCAGACACACGTGCTCCACGTGATGGTCGTTACATCGAGCAGATCGGTTCTTATAACCCTAACACTAATCCTGCTACGATTACCCTTAACTTCGACAGGGCTCTTGCTTGGCTTAAAGTAGGTGCTCAGCCTAGTCTCGTATGCCGTAGAATCCTCTCTTACGAGGGTGTTCTGCTTCGTAATCACCTCGATGGCGGTGTAGCCAAGGGTGCTCTTACTCAGGAGGCTGCCGATAAGAAGTTTAACGACTGGAAAGCACAGCACGACGCTAAGATCGATGCTAAGGTCAATGGCCTTCGTAACGAGGCTGTAGCTAAGCATAACGCTGCTATCGCAGAGGAAGCTAAGGTTAATGCTGCCAGGGAAGAGGCTATCGCCAAGCGTGCCGCAGAGCTCGCAGCCGCTAAGGCTGCTGAGGCAGAGGCTGCCGCTCAGAGCGAGGCTCCTGCAGAGGAGGCTTAATGCTTCGAATAGCGAAAATCCTTAAATCGAACGGGGTCGAAGGGGGATTGCTCGTGAGTTCTCCTGACTTCGATCTTCGAGAAATCGAAGAACCGGTGTTCATCTATTTCGATGGATTGCCGGTTCCTTATTTTATCTCCGCCTGCAGCCAGAGAGGGCAGAACAGATTCATACTAAGTCTCACTGACATAGAATCCTTGAAAGATGCCGAGGAAGTGGTGGGTAAAGACTTGTATCTGGATGCGGAAGCGGAGGATTTCAGCGAAGGGGAACTCCCGATGGATTATTTTGAGGGCTGGAAGGTGCTGGATAAAGGCCGTCAGATAGGATTGGCCGCTTTACTGGAACCTATCCCTGGGAATCTTTGTCTGAATGTCGAGACGGCTTCAGGGACTCTGTTGATTCCTCTTCACGAGGACTTCATTCTAAGTGCTCAGGACGGGGTCTTGTCCTTGGATCTGCCCGAGGGGCTTTACTGATACTTCTTTTTCAGGGCTCTGTCCAGAAAATATCTGAGTGCCAGAATATATACAAAGTATCCTATCCAGCTGCAAAGCAGTAAAGCTAAGCAGAGGAGAATCTTCTTCCAGAAATTCAGTTCCTTTCTGTCGAAAATCTCCTTAAAGAGAAACATATCGGCTATCCACCCTGAGAGGTAGATCAAGATAAAAATCATAAGGGTTTATTTTTCCGCTAATTTACTAAAAATCCCGAACACTGCCGCTCCGCTGCCACTCATCGAGGCATAGACGGCTCCCTTTTCATACATTTTTTCCTTCAGCTGCGCTATCTTAGGGTGTTCAGGGAATACACTTTCTTCAAAGTCATTCTCCAGCAGGTCTTTCCATTCTTCAGGCTTTCGCAGGCTTAGAATATCTCTGACTGAAGGGCTTTTTTGTCTCGGCTTTATCTTACTGTAAGCCTGCGCGGTGCTCACTTTTTCGCCTTGAGGCATCTCCACCACTATCTCGTAATCTTTCAGATAGTCCTGCGCGTCGCTAAGAATCTCGCCCCTGCCTTCTCCCCACTGCGGGCGGTTTTTAATAAAGAAGGCGCAGTCCGAGCCCAGCATCCCCGCCACTTCCTCCATCTCCTTTTCGGCCAATCCCAATTCGAACAGCTCGTTTAAGGCCTTGATCGTAAATGCGCAGTCTGCTGAGCCTCCGCCCAGTCCGGCTCCTGTCGGTATCTGCTTTTTCAAGCGGATTCTAACCTCCCCTATGCCGTACCTTTCCTGCATCAGGTGGAAGGCCTTCGCACATAGATCCTTTTCAGCAGGCCAATCAGCTCCTTCTATCTCTATGCTGAATCTTTCACTTTTCTCTATATCGAGAATGTCGAAGAGACTTTTTACAGGGTAAAACAGGGTCTGGAGTTCGTGAAATCCATCTTCTCTTTTCCGGATCACATTCAGTCCCAGGTTTATTTTCGCATTAGGGTATAAAATCATATCACTTCAAGTTTTGAGAGAACTCGCAGCCGCAGAAAGTTTGGTTGTAAAAGCCCAGTTCCTTTATCAGTTCGCAGCGTCTTTCTTGTAACCCTCCTTTACGCCAATTCATATCCCACCACTGTATCTGCTTTCCCTCCACGGCCTGCTTGCCAGCCTCGTTTATCTGCTCCAGGCTTTTCCATCTGGACGAGGCCAATGTCGTCGTGAGTAACTTGCATCCCTGCTTTTCTCCGTACTCTGCTGCTCGTTTCAGTCTGTATTTGAAACATTCCAGGCAGCGCGGGCCTCTCTCGGTGCAGTCTTCTCTCCCCCTGCCTACTTTTTCAAGCCAATCCTCGTGCTCGTAGCTGTCTTCTACATATTCCACTCCCATGCTTTCGCAGTATCTTATCAATTCCCGCTTCCTGATCTCATATTCTTCGACTGGGAAAATGTTCGAATTCGAAAAGAATACTGTAACATCCAGAGCATTGGCCTTCATACACTCCAGTATGGCTGAAGAGCAGGGGGCACAGCAGCAATGCAGCAGCACCTTTCCCTCCACGGGCAGAAGGATTTTTGATACCTCTTTGTTCATATACTGCTAAGTTACAAAAAGAAATACGTTTAATATAATTTGTCAATATATAGGATTCCGTCCAGGTGATCGCATTCGTGCTGGAAGATGATGGCACTGAATCCGGAAATGTTCTCCGTGGTGTCTCGTGCTGCTTTGTTCCTGTCGGCAGGAAGTGAGTAAGTGATTTCCACTTCAGGATATCTAAGGACTTCTCCTCTACAATTAGGAACACTAAGGCAGCCTTCCTTGCTGATGATTTTGTCTCCTCTCAGAGCAGTGATCCTGATGTTTGGATACACGATGAAGGGTTCCCCTTCTTTGTCAAATCTTTGAACTGCCACGATTCTTCTTAAAATGCCCACCTGAGGTCCGGCAATTCCCACGCCGTCTTGTTCCGGAGAGCAGACTGTGGCCACCATCTTTGCAGATAGAAGTTCATAAAGATCACTTGTCAATTCCGAGAGAGGGATATCCTTGCAACTTTGTCTGAGGATGAGTGAATCTTCCGGATTATCTATGGTAAGGACCCGCATAAGCTCGCCGCTGCCCTCAATCAACTTTCTTTCCTCTTTACTCCAACTATTTCTGCTGCAGGAGCATAGTGACGACAAGGCGACTCCTGCTACTAAAATGAATTTGATACAAGTGTTCATATATCTAATCTCCTCCAGGCAAAAATAGAAATTTCTCCCGAATTTCCGCATATGAGCATAGGGATGCAGAAAACACTTTGATTGAAATTTTGAATTATGCTATAATATCATTATGTTTGTACTGCATAATTAATACAAGATATGAACTTTGTTGATAGAATAGAAGAAATAGCACGACTGACAAACGCTCTGTCAAAAGAGAAGTCCTCTCTGGTTGTAGTGTACGGTCGCAGACGCTTGGGTAAGTCAACACTTATCAAAAGAGTATTGTCAGACAGTGATGTATATTTCCTCGCCGATCGTTCGGAAGGAGAACACCAAAGAACTTTACTTGCAAAGGTAGTGGCGCAAATCTTTCCCGATTTTGAAAAGTTGACTTATCCGGATTGGGAGTCCCTCTTTCGTGCGGTCAATTATCGCACAGAGAAGCGTTTCACCTTATGCCTGGATGAATTTCCGTACCTGGTTGAACAATCCCCGGAACTTCCTTCAGTGTTGCAGAAACTTGCTGATGAAAAGCAGTTGAAGTATAATCTTGTACTTTGTGGTTCATCGCAAAATATGATGTATGGAATGTTTCTTGATTCTACGGCACCACTCTATGGTCGTGCTGATGAGATTATGAAACTTACGCCAATACGCTTGCCGTTTATTCAGGAGGCTTTGCCCCTTGATGCCGTGGGTGCCGTTGAAGAGTATGCCGTATGGGGCGGGGTACCTCGTTACTGGGAACTGCGAGAAAACAGAAACTCACTTTCCGATGCGTTGTGGCACGATATCCTTTCTGTAAATGGCACTCTTTACGAGGAGCCGATAAAATTGTTTCAAGATGATGTGAAGGATATTGTCAAGACTTCTACAATTATGTCCTATATCGGCTCCGGTGCAAATCGTCTTTCTGAGATTGCCTCCAGATGTAATGAGCCTGCAACTAATCTGTCACGTCCATTAAAAAAACTCATAGACCTCGGTTTTTTAGAGAAGGATGTTCCGTTCGGAATTGACGAAAAGAATGCAAAAAAGAGCCTATATAAAATCGCAGACCCCTTTATGGCATTCTACTATCAGTTTGTCGTGCCTAACCGTTCGTTCATCGAACTTGGACGTAAATTGCCATTGGAACAGGCATTGGCAACTCATTTCTCGGAGTATGTGAGTATGCATTGGGAAAAAATCTGCAGGGATGCTGTAACTGGTAATATGGTCAATGGAATTGTTTACGGTAAGGCCAAACGCTGGTGGGGTTCTGTTCTCAATGAGGATAAGAAACCTGAACAAGTAGAATTTGATGTAATGGCAGAATCGCTTGATAAAAAGTATCTGCTGGTTGGTGAGTGCAAATGGACAAATCAAGAGAATGGTAAACAGTTGACAACTGAACTTCTTCGCAAGGCTAATTTATTGCCGTTTGCCAATAATTATACCATCGTTCCGATGTTGTTCCTTAAGAATACTCCGAAAGATGATGCTGGGAATTCGATGACACCGGAAGATGTTGTTGAGTTGGCGGTTTAGTTCTTGTAACCGCGATATCCGTAACAATCCAAGGGTCTTGTAAGCATATCAGCCGGCAGGGATTTCTCAACACCGGGTTCCAGGTATTTGTTGATGATATCCGCCATGTCCTTTATCTTGGCCATCTTGTCTGATGCGAAATAAATGACATAACATTCCATTCGAAGGGCGAAGCCGTTCTTGCAGCTTATCCTATGGAGCAGGTTATCCTTGGAGATTCCGTAGTATTCATTCTTATCCACAGGCATTGAATACTTTGATTCGAGGATTTCTGAGAACTCTTTGCTGAATGACTCAAAGGTTCCTGCATCAGCCACTGTATTGAGTGGTCCCTCATACGTGGAGTCATTCTTTTTGTTGAAGCAAAGATGCACCTTATGCGTTCTTGTCTTTGGACCGATACAAAAGGCCATTGGAATAACCCACGAATCAGGCTGCGAAGACAGTTTCTCGATATCTTCAAGGAACATCTCAAGGTGCTCATTCTGATGAGGATTAGTGATGGTGTAGAAAGAAACGGGGTTGTCCATCCAGTTAAATAGCACCCGTCATCATCTCCAGATAATATACATATCGCTTCTGCGGCAAGGCATTCAAATCAACAAGCATACGCATACATAGCTGCAACTCTCGCACGCCCTCTATGGCTCTTCCTTCCGGAGCAAGTTTATCTCCTGACAGCCCGGCAACATCCACATCAAGAGACAGATGAAAAGAGCTCATCCTTTGCCAATTCCAATGCAAGGCGGTACGACAAGCCATATGATCGCAATCCGATATCCCCGGAATGCTCCTCTTTCACCTTCCTGACCTTCTCCGCAGTTGTATTTATCTGAAGTTTCTTCCACTCATCAAACGGAAGTGAAGAATGCATCTTCGAGTCGGTACAAGAGGCCACGACACGGCCATCAGGCAAATAGGAATAATCCCTCCCTGACAGCCACTTGTCCATACTCTCGAAGGGTAAAGAACTATTGCCTTATCGTTAGACTGCTCCGATTTGTATATCTCTTGTTTTGTCATTGCAATTTTGTCGGCTTCGCCCATGTTTGGTCGGGGATGCGGGGCTGACGCCTTGCATCCCCACGGTTTGACGCTTCGCTACAGCGGACGGCTGAGCCGCCCTTGATTTTATTCTGAGACAGGACGGACAGATAGGGCGTTACACCGGGAGTCGTAGTAGTACCTGTTGACGTAGCTCGCATTGAAGCCCATGTGGTACGCGAGGCTCGGATTGTCCGTATTGAGGGACGAAGACCAATAGTAGCCGTTGGATCCAACACTGCCAAGGTAGACGTTGTGCCGACAACCGGCAGCAGGAAGGAAGATCCATTTATCTGTATAACCTGACTTCTTTGATTGAACCACATAACCGTTGACTCCATCGATGGTTGTCCAGGTCCAGGAACAATTGGATGAGTTTGTCAATTCCTTCCACTCTGCATAAGTAGGCATACGCCATTTCCCGCCGAGGGCGACAGAAGCGGCATCATCCATAGCCTCGAGAACTGTCTTGTTATCTACGGTACCGTATGACTCAACCGAATTGTACTTCGTCCAACCTGAGTCGTGGTAAGAACCGGTATGATAAGGGCAGTTGCTCCAACCAAGGTAAATGCCTGCATCAGGAACATCCTTCGTTCCCGCCCACTGATAATAACCACCGTACTCCGTCGGTTTGGATGCACCCAGATTACAGGTAGCCCAAAACACAGACAAACCGAGATCAACACTACCAGAAGGCGGTGCGAGTGTTGTGAAATTGCCAATACTAGATGCAAATTCCACATCATCTACCTTGGCGACGAGTACGAAATTATACGAGGTAGAAGAAGACAGAGAAGAGAGTGCCGCACTATATGAACCATCTACACCCAAGGTCAAAGTCTGATTGAGACCATTGGACTTCAAGCCCTCCAAAGTGCTCTCTGATGAACTGAAATACAACACCGCAGACTTGCTGAAACTGCCTTCAGACTGAACGGTCAAACTACCGGAGATTTTTGCCGAATGGTGCTGAATATCAGATGCGGCCGCACTCACCGAAGCCTGGATGGAAGCTGTAGTGAAGGTCTTAGTCTCACCTTTGTACAGCATGTCATCAAGCTTCACATAAGCGACATAAGAGTATCCGGTGTTCTTCACAAGAGCCTCGTCACGATATGAGAAAGCCTTGTCGGCGAGGTTGTTTGCGGTAAGAGTTTTAGCCTGACCGCCCTCTGGGGTGAGTTCGAAACCGTATTCGATGTTATTATACTTACAGTCGGTCAGATCGAGCATCGCATTGAGTGTGCCCTCTTTGGGATAGACATCACCCGCATCGAAAGTCTGTATCATGCTGCTTAATACCAAAGTCTTGAAAGATTTGGTCTCGCCGTATTCAATCTCCTCGTTCTGGATGATAAAACTCCTGTAATAATATGTAGTCTCCGGTTCAAGCACGCCAATATCAATGGTAAAATTAAAGTCTGCGTCAACATCTTTTGCTACCAACTGCGTCGCCGAGCTGAGCAGAACACCTGACGAAGTGGAATACAATACCCCGAAACGAAGGCTGGTGGATGTTGTATGAGGCAGAGTAACGTTTCCGGAAAGCTTGGCATTGCGACAGGAAATATGTGTAGCTTCACCGGTAACGGCACTCATATTTGCAGCTACAACCACGGCGCAACTTGCCGTCTTACCCTGGTCCACTGTCGTTGCCGTGATATTCGCCGTACCTGCCTTGATGGCCTTGACGACACCCTCTGCGGAAATGGTAGCCACAGCCTCGTTGTCGCTCTTCCAGGTTACCTCCCTGTTAGTTGCATTATCAGGGGTAACAGTAGCCTCCAGAGTGAACTCCTCTCCTTCCGTAAGGGAAAGTGAAGTCTTGTTGAGAGCAATACCGGTGACGCTAATGACTTTCTCTTTCACGGTAATCTCGCACTTGGCATTCACACCGCTGTCCTCCGAAGTTGCCGTGATATTCGCCGTACCTGCCTTGATGGCCGTGAC
Source organism: uncultured Bacteroidales bacterium (assembly GCA_945983015.1). Lineage (GTDB taxonomy): Bacteria > Bacteroidota > Bacteroidia > Bacteroidales > UBA932 > Cryptobacteroides. Next base: position 1,570 of record CAMFSN010000043.1, on the reverse strand, counting down.
GACTCCCTCTGCGGAAACAGTTACCACTGCCTCGTTGTCGCTCGTCCAGGTTACCTCCTTGTTAGTGGCGTTATCCGGGGTAACAGTAGCCTCCAGAGTGAATTCATCTCCTTCCGTAAGGAAAAGTGAAGTCTTGTTGAGAAAAATACGGGTGACATTGATAACCTTCTCCTTCACAGTAATCTCGCACTTCGCATTCACTCCGCTGTCCTCCGATGTTGCCGTGATATTTGCCGTTCCTGCCTTGATGGCCTTGACGACACCCTCTGCAGAAACAGTTGTCACCGCCTCGTTATCGCTCGTCCAGGTTACCTCCTTGTTAGTTGCATTGTCAGGGGTAACAGTAGCCTCCAGAGTGAACTCCTCTCCTTCCGTAAGGAAAAGTAAAGTCTTGTTGAGAAAAATACGGGTGACATTGATAACCTTCTCCTTCACGGTAATCTCGCACTTGGCATTCACACCGCTGTCATCAGAGCTTGCCGTGATAAAAGCAGTGCCGGCCGAAACTGCCTCTACGATTCCATCGGGCGTAACTGTGGCAACCGACTCCTTGCTGCTGCTCCACCTGATTCTCTTGTTTGTAGCATTGTCTGGGGAAATAGTGGCATCAAGCGAGGCCTGGTCTCCGACTGTCAACTCCAAAGTACTCTTGGAAAGAGAAATTGAAGCAACTCTAATTTCTGCAGGCTCTTGCTGGCAGGAAAGAACTGATAAAATGGAGATTGTAGCAAGTGCAATAAAATACAATAAACGTTTCATAATATTATCGTTACATTTTCTTGTTGTCCAATAAAAGTTGCAGACGTCGTTAATAGTATGAAAATCCAACGCCTTGCCAAGATCATCAGATTGACGTATTTATAATATTATTGAGAACGGTATTAACCACACTGACGTTAGTCAAATCAACTTTAGCCTTATTCTTTCCGTGTTTCGCAAGATAAACCTTTCTTGAAGTCCACAAGTAATCATCCACATCCTTATATGTTAACTTTGATTCACATATTTTGAGATTATTCATTCCTGAAAGGTCCATAAATTCATCATACACCGCCTTGTACGTAGAATACTTTGACTTTAAATCGTCTTTGGTGAATGATGTATTGGATTTGAAAAAGCCTTTACGTTTCAGTCGATAGAAAACTTCTGCAACTATACTGTCATATATCGGGAACAAATCAGGTCTGAAAAAACTGGCGAATTTGGAAGCAAAAGAAATGTGATGAATTGTCTTACCACCATGGCTAACTTTCGCCATAGCCGTTATTGCGGAAGGATTTGCATTGCCATTTTTGTCAAGCAGTCCGGTAGTATTGGCCACTGAACAAATATGCTTCGCAACGGATAATATGTCAAAAACCGACGTTGAGTATAAGTCGTTGATTATGGAGGCTTTTGCTATAATTTCTTCAAGAGTAAAGCCTGGACAGGCGGCAACAACCATTAGAATTGCCTTCTCCTGGGCGATATAATCCGGCAAAATGTCATTTCTCGCGTTTATTGTTGCATCAAAATCAGATTGGGTAATAGTCATAAAGAAATTCTGTTTCTTTTCCATAGGGTACAAAGG
>CAMFSN010000042.1 GCA_945983015.1 uncultured Bacteroidales bacterium | reverse complement strand
TTGTAAATTTACAATTAGCAATTAACATAATCGGAGACAAAGATAATCAATAATCCTTAAATCTCAAATAATTTCCAAATTTGATTTTTTACTCCATCCCTGACGGCCATCCTGAAGCTCGATTTTATCCCAGTCTCCCACGCTCTCCAGGATCTTCACCTTCGTACCCTCGTGAAGCACAAAGAGTTCCGTACCTGATTTGTCATCCGGCGAACTCCTGACCACTGAAACTGCGGACATAATCACGGCCTCAGACTCGTCCAGAACCCTGTTTTTCGAGGAGATGGAAAAAGACAGGCTGAAAGCAAAGCACAGAAGTGTCAATACCGCCAATGAGGCACTCCATATCCTGGCCTTCCGGCTATGAGTCAAAAGGAAATAGAGGACACAGGCAAGACAAAGCACACAAAACAGCAGGGATATCACAGCCCAGGCATCGGAGCCCAGGGCATTGGTCGCTGCGTTAATCCAGGAAAGCAGGAAAAATTCCGGCACACGGTCTATACGGTCCAGAAGGAATTGGCCTACATAATCCAGGTTATGCCGGGCATCCTCATAATTAGGGTCAAGTTTCAGCGCCCTTTCGAAAAAGAGTACAGACTCGCTGAGATGCGAGGACTTAAAGCTCGCGCAGCCCAGATTATAGCATAACTGAGGGCTCCGCTGTCCGCTTTCATATATTTTATACCAATCCTCATAGGCTTCCTCCCACTCTCCTGCGGAGTAGGCAGCGATGCCGCTTTCCCAGAGCTGAATGCAGTCCTGTTCCTGAGAGCTGGCCTGAGATATGGTAGGAAGGCCCAGAAAGAGCAGTGTAAGCAGGGTCGCAAGGGAATTGGCAGACACTTTCTTATGTTTATTCATACTTTCATCCATTAAAGAGATGATATCCAATGCTTTCTTATAGTGTTCCCGCATCTGGGCACTTTCCTGCTGAGGCGAATAACGGGCATATTCACAGGCGTTCAGCAGCTCCAGGTACTCGCTTACCAGAGCCTGGTCCAGACCGTTGTCCTTCAGCGCCTGGGCTATGTTCTCCTTATCAAGGCTGAAGGTCTCCATACTGAGTTTGTCCGTAACGAAGCCGAGCAAAGCCTTGTGCAATTCCTCATAGAAAGCCCCGTACAGACCATCCTCCAGATAAGAGGCAGAACGGGCCAACTTCCTTTTAACTGCCTTGGAAGCCTTCCGCTTCCTGTCGGAAAGTACATCAGAGCGCCTTTTCCTGAACGCTGTAATCAGCACATAAAGCACTATGGCAGAGAGAATAAGGAAAGCTATGAGAAGAGGAAAGAGAAGCGAGTTCACAAACAAGTCTCCGGTTTTTTTCAAGTTCGGCTTAGTGACACAGATATACCTGATATCGCTTCCCAGATTCTTCACATCCTTTCCCACCACTCCGACAAATGGAGTAGAAACTGTCTGGGAATCAGAAACTAAGGACTTTTCTACCTGCACATCCAGAGCCTGTGTGCTAATAGTCTTGTAAGAATTGCTTTCTATATCATAGTAGCTGAATTCGACAGGGCCAATGCTATAATCCCCGTGATGCCTTGGGATAAAAGGATATTCGAAACTGCGAATGTTCCCGTCGTCGGATGTCTTTACGTCATAGATTTCAAAATCTGAGGGGAACTTGATCTTAGGCGCTTCCAACATATTCAGATTTCCCTCTCCCTTTACCTTAAGTATAAGGGAGGCGGCATCGTGCACCCTAAGAGAATCCTTGCTGAGCATCACCGCTATGTTAAACTTGCCCACTCCCCCGCAGAAAGACTCCGGAGCCCCTTGAGGAAGAGCTCTTACCTTCAAAGTGACTGCCGCGGTACTGATTCTCTTACGAACGGTGCTGTAATCACTCTGAAAAAAGCTGTCGAAAATGCTTCCCGTGGAAGAATTCCGGTTCTTTACCTGCACCAAACAGACCATCTGAGCCGGATCTATCACCAGGTCTCCGGCCTTCTGAGGCACTATGCTATACCTTCTCAAGACGGAGGCGTCGTAAACCTCCCCATTCAACGATTCCCTATGAAATTCCACGGTGTTCGGACTCTCGGTAATCTGAGTCCAAAAGCCGTCAAAGGAAGGGAACTTCACATCCTCGAAGCCGGCTATAGGCACTTTGGTGTATAGTTTCAAAGTGGCAGTGACAGGCTCTCCCAGAACCACCTCAGTCTTATCCAGAGAGAGAGTCATAAAAAGATCCTCTCCAGAAGAAGACGTGGACTGAGCCTTACCCACTCTCACGCTTACAGGATCTGAATACAGAGTCTTTCCCTTAACTTTCACACTGCAGGAAGGAATGGTGAATACACCTTCCCTGACAGGCATAAGCACATAAGTATAGGAGGTGCTCACAGACTTGCTGACCTTTCCGTTTATTATGGAAGTCTGGGAACTGCTGCCGCTCTGCGGCCCCCACTGAACAGTGAAATCCTCAGTTCCAGGCCATTGAAAATCACTCGCCCTTTCCCCTTCAATCAGAAAAACCAGTCTGAACTGCTCGTCCAGAGATACCACGGATGGCACCTGCACAGTAATGTTTGCCTGTGCGAAAGCCACAGCGCAAGTCATCCATAAGGATGCCCATATCATAGAAAGTCTTTTCATATCCGTCACCAATTCTTTTCCTTCTGGCGGCTCTTTGCCTTCTCCGCCTTCATTTTTTCAACCTTGTCCTGAGTCTCCTTTTCCTTAGCCTGTATAGCCTTTAACATCTGCTGGGCCTGTTGGGCAGAAATCTCCTGCTCCTGAGGCTGAGACTCGCTCTGATCCTGTTTTTGCTGCTGATCCTGATTCTGCTGATTCTGCTGCTGGTCCTGGTTCTGATCCTTATTCTGCTCTTGATTCTGCTCAGAGTTCTCGCCCCCCTGATTCTGATTATCCAGCATCTTCTTAGCATAGATGTAGCTCTCCTTAGCCTGCATATCGGCAGGATTCCTTAATAGAGACTGCTTGAAATCATCCACAGCGGCGGCGTAATCCTTTTTCTGCAGGTCAACGTTCCCCTTATTGAAATAATAGCTGGCAGAATAAGGGCTGTCCGGAGCCACTTTCTCTATCTTTTTCAAGGTATTTGCAGCCCCCTCATAATCCCTTTGCTGATACAGGGTGTTCGCCAGATCATAGGTGGCGGCAAATGAAGTGGAATCCTGGACCAAAGCCTTTCGATAATGTATCTCGGAGTCCTTATAATTCTCTTTCTTAAAATCGGAATTACCCCTTCTGACCTCTTTTTTATCACTCTGGGCGCAAAGCGGAAGCAGGACAGAGCACAATAGAACTACGCTGCATATCAATCTTTTCATCAAGACCTCCTCTTTTTCCTATTAAACTTAATCGAACGCTCCGCTATCATTCCCTCCAGGGTAAAGAAGAAGAGGGCTATCGCGAAGAAATACATATACTGCTCGTCATACTCTTCGAAGACCACGGAAGAAAAAGCCTCGCTTTCCAGCTCCCTGATATCTTCTATGATAGGATTCAGACCAAACTCCTCGTTTCCCGCGTGAATATAAGCCCCGTTACCTGCCGAGGCTATCTGCTGAAGGGACTTTTCATCCAATTTGCTAACTACGATATTACCGTCCTTGTCTTCAAGCAGAGACCCGTTCAGCGGAATAGGCTGACCCTGGGCTGAGCCCACTCCTATGGTATATATTCTTATCCCCAATTTGGCAGCCTCCCTGGCCGCATCCACAGCATTGTCTTCGTGATTCTCACCATCGGTAATGAGAATGATGACACGGCTTTTTTCACTCTGGGCGCTAAAACTCTTGGTAGCGGTGAGAATGGCATCTCCTATCGCCGTACCCTGCACTGGGATAGAGCCTGTATCTATGGAAGAAAGAAACATCTTCGCAGATACGTAATCCGTGGTAATAGGGAGTTGGACAAAGGAAGTGCCGGCAAAAATTATAAGACCTATCCTGTCGTCCCTCAACTTGTCCACCAGGGAAGAAATGGCCAATTTAGCCCTTTCCAAACGGCAAGGGGAATAATCCTGGGCAAGCATTGAATTAGACACATCCAGACAGATCATAATCTCCGCCCCACGAGTCTGCCTTTCGCTCAGTTTGGCTCCTATCTGAGGACGTGCGAGTCCTATGACAAAGAAAAAGAAGCCCAGGGAGAAAAGCAGGGTCTTAATCCAGCCTCTGGCAGGATTGTAACTTGGCATAAGCGCGGCAGCCATCTTTCTGTCGGCAAAACGAGCCGACCTTTTCTTCCTGCAGACCATATATATGGCGTGAAGGATGGGAAAAAGGGGCACTAAAAGCAAAAGCCACAAAAAATTATGGGCAGCGAATATAATCATTACGGCAATCTCCTAATTATCAATTGAATAAATACGCTTACAAGCAGACATACCAAAGCCCATAAGGCATATTTCGCAAACAATTCCTTATAGACGGGGAAGGAGTCTATGCTGACCTTGGCCTTCTCCATCTGGTTAATCTCGGCATATATCTCGGCAAGTTTGGTATTATCCGTAGCGCGGAAATACCTTCCACCGGTACTTGTGGCTATCTGTTTCAGCAAGTCTTCGTCCAATTCCACCTTCATATTCTTAGTCTCTATACCCCAAGGAGTTACTACCGGATATGGAGCCACTCCATTGGCCCCTATTCCTATGGTATAGACTCTTACCCCATAAGTCTGGGCTATCTGGGCGGCAGTAAGAGGAGTAATCTCTCCGCTGTTGTTCACTCCATCCGTAAGCAGGATTATGACCCTGCTCGGAGCATCCGAAGTGGAGAGTCTGGACACCGCTGTGGCCAGGCCATTGCCTATGGCGGTTCCATCCTCTATCAAGTCGGTCTGAACGTCCTTCATCAGATTGATAAGAGTAGCCCTGTCGGTAGTCAGCGGACATTGGGTAAAGCTTTCACCTGCGAAAACCACTATTCCCATCCTGTCCGAAGGCCTCTGGGCTATGAACTCTATGGCTATGTCCTTAGCCGCGCTGATACGGTCCGGAGTAAAGTCCCTGGCCAGCATACTGGTCGATACGTCCATCGCGAAAACTATGTCTATACCTTCTGTATCCACCTTCTCCACCTGAGAAGAGGAGCGAGGCCTGGCCATAGCTACCACTATGAGAGAATATGCCGCAATCCTAAGCAGAAAAGGCAGATGCACCAAAAGCGAGAGCGGGGTCTTTCCCTTTCTGGTCCAGGCATAGTGCTTACTGACCCTAAGATGAGGCCTCATCCCCAGACACTCCCTTACTATGTAAAGCAGGAGCAGAAGCAGAGGAATCAGAAGCAGGAAAAGAAGTTTAGGATATTCAAAGAACATTTTTGCTTTCCTCCTCTATTTGAGCCTGATAAGTGCTGGTCACAAAGCGCACGCACAAAGGCACTGCCTGCGCATTATCCTTGTCATCAGCTACAAACTTGGCAAATTTTACAAAATCAGCCCTTTCAAAAAGTTCTTTTAAAGAGAGATATAAGTCTGTATCCACTTCAGGGCAAGACTTCAGCTCCTTAAAAAGTTCCTCGGTAGTCATCTCGGGGGCATCGATGGAAAATCTCTGGTCTATATAGGTCTTTAGAATATCGGTAATGCCGGAATAGAAGGCCTTCTGCTGGGCCGGCGCCCAATACTTGTCACTCCTGTAACGGTCCAATTCCCTAAGGGCCACCACGTGAGGATGGTCTTTCTGCTGCTCTCGAGCGGACTTCTTTCGGAAGAGCCGCGGCAGATAAATGATGGCCAGAATCAACAGGCCAATTCCCGAAAGCCCGCCGAAAATATAAGGAGCCAGTTCCGCAAAGCTCAGAGGATAATTGATCTGTCCCTTCAAGGGATGAATCTGGAAAGTGGCGGTATCCACCTGCATAGGACACACTTCGAGAGTCTGTCCGACATATCTCAGGGTATCCACCCTCTCCCCCTGCTGCCTTATCACATATATGGAAGGCAGGGCGAAAAGGCCTTCCTCAAAAGGCGCCAATCTCACCGAGCCGCAGATGTCTCCATTCTTCAAAGTATCTATCTGCCAATTCCTTATCAGCACCAGCGTATCATTACACAAAGGCTCGAAATCCTCCAATCCCAAAGTCGTTCCCTCTTCCACAGCCTCCAGGGTAAACCCATAGTCAAACTGATCTGCCACCAAGACACTGTCCCTGGGCTGGAGAGCCTTAAGGAAAGCCTCCCCTGCAGGAATGATGTCTAAAACGAGTGACAAAACTATCAATGCTATCCCTTTCATCTAAAAAGAGCCATTAAACTTTTTACATAATCTCCCTGAGTACTCAATTCCACGGAATCTACCTTATACCTGTTAAGCAGACTCTTACACTGTCCCACAAAAGAATTGTACCATTCCTTGTAGTCACTTCTCATCTTCGCGGAATCCGTATTCACCCAAAAAGTCTCCCCACTCTCGCTATCCTTGATATGAACCAAACCCATAGCAGGGATTTCCGCCTCCTTAGGGTCAGATACCCTGATGACAGACAAATCGTGCCTTCCCACCAGCACTTTCAAAGCCTCTTCATACAAAGGGGCTCCCTCAGGGCTGACATCCATCATATCACTGAGAAGAAAGGCATTGCATTTCTTCTTTATGGCTCCGCTCAGAAAGCGAAGAGCCACACTGATATCCGTCCCATCCGATTCAGGCTCCAACTCCAACATCTCCCTTATTATATGGAGCAGATGCGAACGACCCTTCTTGGGAGGAATGAATTTCTCCACCTTATCAGAGAAAAAGAGAGCCCCCACCTTGTCATTGTTCAAAATGGCGCTGTAGCTCAAAACAGCCGCAACCTCGGCTATCCTCTCCCTTTTCGTAGCTTCACTAGTACCGAAAAGTCCGCTTCTGGACACATCCACAAGCAGGACCATAGTCAGTTCACGCTCCTCTTCGAAGACTTTAACGTGAGGCTTGCGAAGGCGGGCGGTAACGTTCCAATCCATAGAACGCACATCGTCTCCCCACTGATACTCCCGAACCTCGCTAAAGGTCATACCCCTACCCTTGAAGGCAGAGTGATACTCTCCCGCAAAGATCTGATGCGAGAGAGCCTTGGTCCTGATTTCGATCTTTCGAATCTTCTTCAGGAATTCCGCGGTATCAGTTTTGGAACTATGGAACGATGACTGCATTTATTACCTGATCTATAATTTCGTCCGTAGTAAGATTTTCAGCCTCAGCCTCATAGCTTAAGCCAATCCTGTGGCGAAGCACCTCGTGACACACGGCCCTGACATCTTCAGGAATGACATAGCCCCTGCGCTTGATGAAAGCATAAGCCTTGGCCGCAGCGCAAAGACTGATACTTGCACGAGGCGATGCCCCGAAAGCTATCATCGACTTTAAGGAAGCCAATGAATAATCCTCAGGATTTCTGGTAGCAAAGACCAGATCCACTATGTACCTTTCAATCTTTTCATCCATATACACTTCCCTTACCACCTGACGGGCCCTGACTATATCTTCCGGTCCCACCACTGCAGATGGCTTAGGAAATTCTCCGCTGTTATTCATACGGACTATCAGTTTTTCTTCTTCCTTCTTAGGATAGTCCACCAGAACCTTCAGCATAAAACGGTCCACCTGGGCTTCTGGAAGCGGGTAGGTACCTTCCTGCTCTACCGGATTCTGCGTAGCCAAGACCAAAAAAGGATCCGGCAGGGAGAAGGTGTTATCGCCAAGTGTAACCTGACGCTCCTGCATAGCCTCCAAAAGGGCTGACTGGACCTTCGCCGGAGCTCGGTTAATCTCATCGGCCAATACAAAATTGGCAAAGATTGGCCCTTTGTGAACTTCGAACTCTTCTTTTTTTTGACTGTAGATCAAAGTACCCGTAACATCGGCAGGCAGAAGGTCCGGAGTAAATTGGATACGGGAGAATTGAGCGTTGACAGCCTTAGAAAGGGTGCTGATAGCCAAAGTCTTGGCAAGCCCTGGCATACCTTCCAAAAGGATATGGCCGTTAGAAAGCAAGGCTATCTCCAGGTTTTCGACCAGATGCTTCTGTCCCACTATGACTTTGGACATCTCCATCGAGAGAAGGTCCACAAAAGAACTCTCCTTCTGGATTTTTTCATTCAATTCCTTAATGTTTACACTTTCCATATATTTTTCTTTAATTTTGTACAATTAGTTCCATATATGCGATACAAAATCACACTTTCATATGACGGCGCCTCTTTCTGCGGCTGGCAGATACAGGTCCACTCACCAAGTGTCCAACAGAAACTCGAAGAGGCTCTGTCGACTCTGTTAGGCGCTGAGACCAAAGTCTGCGGGGCAGGCAGAACCGATACCGGAGTGAACGCCCAAAATTATGTGGCACACTTCGACTATGACGGTTCTTTAGACACCGGACTGCTAAAATACAAATTAAATGCCATACTTCCATATTCCATTGCAATTCACTCAATAGAAGAGGTGGACGAAAGTTTTCACGCCCGCTTCAGCGCCACCCGAAGGGAATACACCTACCATATCCATAGAGAAAAGGATCCCTTCGCCCAGAAGTACTCCTACCACTGTGGCTATCCGGAGCTGGACTTCGAGGCGATGAACAGGGCCGCGGATATGCTCCTGGGCACCAGAGACTTCTCCTGCTTCGAAAAAGTAGGAGCGGACAACAAGAGTTCCATATGTACGGTTTTCGAAGCCTATTGGATTAAAGATGACCCCACTCACTGGTCCTTTCATATCGCCGCAAACCGATTCCTTAGAAATATGGTCAGGGCCATAGTGGGAACCTTACTGGAAGTGGGAAGGGGAAAAAGAAGTCCCGAAAGCATAAAGGAGCTCCTGAATAGCGGCAGGCGCGGCGATGCCGGAGAAAGTGTCCCAGGTCACGCCCTCTTCCTCACAAAGGTGGAATACGATTAAAGGGTTGATTTTTTCAGGGCTTTTTAGTAAATTTGCGCGAATATGCCGTAATGGCCGAAACAGATAATTAAGAATATAAAATATGCTTACGACACAGTCTATTTCCATCCTTGAGATGGCGACAAAGGGCGGCTGGATAATGATAGTCCTGCTGCTACTCTCGATCTTGGCACTCTACATCTTCGGCAAGAAGTGGTGGGTGATCGCACAAGCCTCCAAGATCGACAAAGACTTTATGAAAGACATCAAGGACTACCTTCTTGACGGCAAGATCAAATCTGCGAAAACCCTCTGCGGGAAGTTTGACTCCCCTATCGCCAGAATGATAGAGACAGGCATAGCCAGAATTGGAAAACCTCTCTCCGACATACAGACTGCGGTGGACAATGTGGGCAATGCAGAAATCGCCCGCCTGGAAAAGGGTCTGCCTTACCTGGCCACCATCGCCGGAGGCGCGCCTATGCTCGGATTCCTGGGAACTGTCACCGGTATGGTGAAAGCCTTCTTCAATATGGCCAATGCCGGTAACAACATCGACATTTCCCTGCTTTCCGGAGGCATATACGAGGCTATGATTACTACCGTAGGCGGTCTGATTGTAGGTATCATAGCCTACTTCGCCTACAACTTCCTTACTGCAAAGGTATCGGACGTGGTCTTCAAGATGGAGAATGCAACTATAGAATTTATGGATTTGCTGAGCGAACAGCCTCAGATCAATTCAGAAAACGAATAATATGGCACTGAGAAGAACAGTTAAGGCAGACCCGAATATGTCGATGTCCTCTATGACGGACATCGTCTTCCTGCTGCTCATCTTCTTCCTGGTCACCTCCACCCTTATCAATCCGAACGCACTGAAGCTGCTGCTTCCGAAGAGTACCGGACAAGTGAGCGCAAAGGCCACCGTATCAGTATCCATCAAGGACTGCGGTTCAGAAGTTTACACTTATCATATCAACGGGGACCATCAGGCGATACCTTTCGACAAGGTGGAAGATATGCTTATAGAGAAGCTGTCTTCAGAGCAGGAACCGACCTTCGCCATATATGCCGACCAGGAAGTGCCTATAAAGGAAGTGGTGGCAGTAATGAACATAGCGAAGAGAAACCACTACAAAGTGATATTGGCCACTTCACCGGAGTAGAATGGGCAAGGAGCAGGCATATTTGAAAAACAGGGAGAAAGCCACAAAAATCTCCAGAATCGTAGGCGGAGGGCTTGCGTTTCTGGTTCATATATGCGCTTTACTCCTGCTGAACTTCAAAGGCCTGAGTTACATCTATCCCCCACCGGAGGAGAGTTCCTTCCTGATAGACTTCACGGAGCAGGAAGAATTCAAACCCGAATTTTCCAAAGAGCCGGTGGCAGAGGAGGTGGATCTGAAAAAACCAGTGGAACTGGTACAGAAGAGCGAAAGCCCCATAGAAGAGAAAAGCCCGAACGAGACTCCTCAGAGTGAAAGCGACAAATTCGGGGACGTGGCTATGCCGGAGCCGGAAAAGGAAAAGGAAAAGCCAAAGCTAGACCCGAGAGCCAGTTTCCCGGGGATGAACAAAAAGCCATCGGAGGCGGGCACGGCTCATAGCGCCGAGAAAGCGGGGGAGTCCTTCCGAGCCGGACAGGCGGAAGGAAACAGCGAGAACACCCTCATCTCAGGACGCTCCAACGCCCATCTGCAGGGCAGAAACGTCGTAGGAGGATTGGCCGAGCCAAACTATAACAAACAGGAGAGCGGAATAGTGGTGGTGAGCATATGGGTAGACGTGTATGGGAATGTCAGAAATGCCATTGCAGGAGCCCCTGGTACAACTATTGATGATAAGACCTTATGGAGTGAAGCGAGGAATGCAGCGATGAAGACCCACTTCACCAGATTAAATAATATTACAGAAAGTACTCCTGAACTTCAGGAGGGAAAAATCACTTACATTTTTAAATTAAAGTAATGGAAGAGTTTGTTAAAAACGGCCGAAAACTTAGACCCAGAAAAACAGCTGGAGCCGTAACAAAGCCAGCCGAGGGACCAGCATACAGCACCTCGGAGAATTTCAAACGCAAGAGTCTTGGGGAGCGCAGAGCTAACGGAGAGCGCAAGTCTTACGGAGAACATAAGAGCTACGGAGGAGAGCGCAAATCCTATGGCGAGCACAAGTCTTACGGAGAGCACAAGTCTTACGGAGAGCAGAGAAGCTACGGAGAGCGTAAATCTGCCAACGGAGAGCACAGAAGCTTTAAATCTGTCGGCAAGCCTAAATTCCAGACCTCCAAGCACAGGAATGCGCCAAAGAAGAATGTCGGCTTCGGAAAAGCGTCAGAGGAAGGCATCAACAGAATGATCAGCCGCAAACCTCTGCTTAGTAGTGTAGAGATGTCTGACAATGATTATGTCAAGGCACCTATTCAGGAGGAAATCCGTCTGAACAAGTATATCGCGAACTCCGGCGTATGCTCCAGACGTGAGGCAGACACCTTTATCCAGGCTGGAGTGGTAAGCGTGAACGGAGTAGTGGTTACCGAACTTGGCACAAAGATCAACATCTACAAAGATGAGGTCAAATTCAGCGGAGAAAGGCTCAAGGGCGAAGAGAAAGTGTATATCGTGATGAACAAGCCTAAGGGCTATGTCACCACAGCCAGCGACCCACACGCCGAGAAGACAGTAATGGATTTGCTGAAGGGTTGCAAGTACAGGGTATTCCCTGTAGGAAGACTGGATAAGAACACCACCGGAGTCCTGATGTTCACCAATGACGGAGAACTCTCGGAGAAACTCACCCATCCTTCCTACAATAAGAAAAAGATCTATCAAGTAAACCTGAACAAGCCTTTGAGTCAAGAAGACAAGGAGAAGATTCTCTCCGGAGTGGAACTTAGTGACGGAGTCATAGCCGCAGACGATCTGGAATTCATCGACGCTGTCGACCACAGGAAACTGGGCATAGAAATCCATTCAGGTAGGAACAGGATTGTGCGCAGGATTTTCGAATCCCTTGGCTACGAGGTCAAGGCTCTGGACAGGGTGTACTTCGCAGGACTTACCAAAAAAGGTCTCAAGAAGGGAGCCTGGAGGATGCTGGAAGAGGGAGAGGTGAACATTCTTAAGATGGGAGCCTATGTTTAAGTCCGGATTTGTAAACATTATCGGTAATCCTAATGTCGGGAAGTCCACGCTTATGAACGCTATGGTGGGCGAAAAGCTCAGCATAGTCAGCGCCAAGGCTCAGACTACCCGACATAGAATAATGGGAATAGTGAACGGAGAAGACTATCAGATAGTCTATTCTGACACTCCCGGGATTCTGAAGCCTAACTACAGGCTGCAACAGGATATGGTAAATTTCATAGACGGGGCCATCGGCGATGCCGACGTCATTCTCTATGTTACCGATACAGTGGAAAAATCCGACAAGAACAGCGAATACGTGGAGAAACTTTCCCGTCTGAGCTGTCCGGTGATAATAGTCATCAACAAGATAGATATCAGTCGGCAGGATAGGGTTATGGAGCTTTTCTCCTGGTGGAAGGAAAAAGTGCCTGCAGCCGAGATAATTCCAGCTTCGGCCCAGGAGAGATTCGGATTGGAGAAGATATTGTCCACAGTGGTGGAGAAACTTCCCGTATGTCCGCCCTGGTACGACCAAGATGCCTTCACGGATAAGAATCTCCGCTTTTTTGCAGCCGAGATAGTCAGGGAAAAAATTCTTCTGAACTACAAGGAGGAGATTCCATACTGCTGCCAGGTAGAGGTGGAATCTTTCAAAGAAGGCGAGGAGCGCTACGACATCAGCGCTGTCATCTACGTGATGAGGGAGTCCCAAAAGGGAATTGTGATAGGCAAGAAGGGAGCCGCCTTGAAGAAGGTGGGTACCGCCGCAAGACTTGATATGGAAGATTTCTTCCAGAAAAA